>JABFXM010000233.1 GCA_013361745.1 Gemmatimonadaceae bacterium
AAAGTCGCGCGAGCTGTCCACCCCTTCGATGGTCAGCTCGAGCAACGCGCGGTGCATTCGCGCGATCGCCGCCTCGCGCGTCTCGGCCCAGACGATGAGCTTCGCGAGCATCGGATCGTAGAAGAGTCCGACCTCGCTTCCCGTCTCGATCCCCCCGTCCCAGCGCACCCCCGGTCCCCCCGGCACGTGCAGATACGAGATCCGTCCCGTCGAAGGCAGGAAGCCGTTCGCCGGGTCCTCGCTCGTGATGCGGCACTCGATCGCCCAGCCGCGCGGAGCGATGTCCGCCTGCACGAAGGGAAGCTTCTCCCCGCTCGCGATGCGCAGCTGCCACTGCACGATGTCGATCCCGGTGACCAGCTCCGTCACCGGATGTTCCACCTGCACGCGCGTGTTCATCTCGAGGAAGTAGAACTTCCCGTCGCGATCGAGCAGGAACTCGCAGGTCCCCGCGTTGACGTAGCCGGCCGCCGTTGCGAAGCGTACCGCGGCATCCCCCATCTCGCGCCGCAGCGCCGGGCTCACCGCGACGCTCGGCGCCTCCTCGATCATCTTCTGATGCCGCCGCTGCACCGAGCACTCGCGCTCGCCGAGCGAGAGCATCTTGCCGTGAGCGTCCCCGAGGACCTGGATCTCGACGTGCCGCGGACCCTCGACGTACTTCTCGACGTAGACCGCGTCGTCGCCAAAGGAGCTCTTCGCCTCGCGGCGCGCGGCGTCGAGCGACGGCGAGAGCTCTCTTTCCTCGCGCACGACTCGCATCCCTTTCCCGCCGCCCCCCGCCGCCGCCTTGAGAAGCACCGGGTAGCCATAACGATTCGCGACTTCGGCCGCCTCCGCAGCGTCGCGCAGCGCCTCGGTCGTGCCGGGGACCACGGGGACGTTCGCCGCGATCGCGAGCTGGCGCGCGGCGGTCTTGCTTCCCGTCGCCGCGATCGCCTCCGCGGGCGGCCCGACGAACACCAGTCCCGCGTCGCGCACCGCACGCGCGAACCATTCGCGCTCGGAGAGAAAGCCGTAACCAGGGTGAATCGCCTCGGCGCCGGTACGCTTCGCCGCCTCGATGATGCGTTCGCCCTTCAGGTAGCTCTCGCTCGACGGCGGCGAGCCGATGAGCACCGCCTCGTCGGCCTCTCGCACGTGCGGGGCCCCCGCGTCCGCCTCGCTGTACACCGCGACCGTGCGCACGCCGAGCTCGCGACAGGCGCGAATGACGCGGAGCGCGATCTCCCCTCTGTTCGCGACGAGAACCTTTGAGAACATCGAAGTGCAGCCGTTAGGCGTTGGCGCCGATCGAACGCGCACGAAGCATTGGTTGCGAACCCCCTGACCCCTGACCCCTGACCCCTACAACGGTATGTTGCCGTGCTTCTTCGGCGGATTGCGGTCGCGTTTCGTGCGCAAGGTGTCGAGCGCGTCGATGAGCCGCGGCCTGGTCTCGCGCGGGTCGATGATGTCGTCGACGTAGCCGCGCGCCGCGGCGACGTAGGGGTTCGCGAACTTGTTCGTGTACTCCGCCACGCGCTCGTCCATCGCCGCCTTCGGATCCGCGGACTCCGTGATCTCCTTGCGGAAGAGGATCTCGACCGCGCCCTTCGGGCCCATCACCGCGATCTCGGCCGTCGGCCAGGCGACGTTGAAGTCGCCGCGGATGTGCTTCGACGACATGACGTCGTACGCGCCGCCGTACGCCTTCCGCGTGATGACGGTGAGCTTCGGCACCGTCGCCTCGCAGTAGGCGAAGAGCAGCTTCGCGCCGTGCTTGATGATCCCGCCGTGCTCCTGGCCGACGCCGGGAAGAAATCCCGGCACGTCCTCGAAGGTCACGATGGGGATGTTGAAGGCGTCGCAGAAGCGGATGAAACGCGCGGCCTTCATCGACGAGTTGATGTCGAGCACGCCCGCGAGCACCGCCGGCTGGTTCGCGACGATCCCGACGCTGTGGCCGCCGAGGTGCGCGAAGCCGCAGAGGATGTTCGCGGCGAAATCCTTCTGCACCTCGTACATCTCGCCGTCGTCGACGACACGGCGGATGACGTCGTGCATGTCGTACGGCTTGTTCGGGTTGTCCGGGACGACGTCGAGCAGCCCGTCGTCGCGCCGGTCGCGTGGATCAGTCCCCATGCCGCGCGGCGGATCGTCGACGTTGTTCTGCGGGATGAAGCGGAACAGCTCACGGATCGCCTGGAGGCACGCGAGCTCCGAGTCGTACGTGAAGTGCGAGACACCGGACGTCCCGCCGTGCGTGTCCGCGCCCCCGAGCTCGTCCATCGACACGTCCTCGTGCGTCACCGTCTTCACGACGTTCGGGCCGGTGACGAACATGTACGAGGAGCCGCGCACCATGTAGACGAAATCGGTGATCGCCGGCGAATACACGGCGCCTCCCGCGCACGGCCCCAGGATGGCCGAGATCTGCGGCACGACCCCCGACGCGAGTGTGTTGCGAAGGAAGATCTCCGCGTAGCCGCCGAGCGACACCACCCCTTCCTGGATGCGCGCGCCGCCGGAGTCGTTCAATCCGATCACCGGCGCGCCGTTGCGCACCGCGAGGTCCATCACCTTGCAGATCTTCTCCGCGAACGCCTCGGACAGCGAGCCGCCGAAGACGGTGAAGTCCTGCGAGAAGACGTAGACGAGCCGGCCTTCGATCCGCCCGTAGCCGGTGACCACGCCATCGCCGTAGAACTTCTGCTGATCGAGCCCGAAATCGCTCGAGCGATGGACGACGAAACGATCCAGCTCGACGAAGCTGCCGTCGTCGAGCAGCACGTCGAGGCGCTCGCGCGCCGAGAGCTTGCCCTTGTCGTGCTGCGCCTTGAGGCGCGCCGCTCCCCCGCCGAGCTCGGACTCGGCGCGGCGCCGCTCCAGGATCTCGAGTTTCTCGCGCATGGACATGGCGGACAAAGCTAGCACGCAGCGCGGCACGCGGGAGCCTCACGCTGGCCGGCGCCCGGGAGGCCGCTCGGGGAGGCGTCCGACCGGTGGCGAAGGCTGAACGGGCGGTATTGCGACGCGACGCGAGGGGTGCGACATTCGCCGGCACCTTACGGCACGCGAACGTGCTCCTTGCAAGGGCCCAGGCCCGATCTGCTCGACCTGGCCGTCGTCGTACGCCGGAACCCGGCCGCCGACGCAGCTCCGACGCCGCCTTGCTGGCGTCGGCCGAGCCGAACCACACCAGACGTGCGCGAGCGGACGACCGGCGCTCGACTCGCAGTCCACCAGGAACCCGGTACACCAGGATGATGAAGAACAGAGTGTTGATGGTGTTGTTGGGTGTATCCCTCTTCGCCGCCACAGGGCGCGCACAGCAACCGCAGAAGACGGTGACCGGCCGGGTCACCGGGGACGACGGCACTCCCGTGCCCTACGTGACGGTCATCGTCAAGGGAACCAACGTCGGCACCCAGACCAACACAGAGGGGCGTTACTACCTCCGCGCGCAGGAAGGTCAGGTCCTGCAGTTCCGGACCATCGGCTTCGCGCAGGAGGAGCGCCCCGTCACCACCGCGGACGTCGTGAACGTGCAGCTCCGTCGCGTCGCGACGAAGCTCGACGAGGTGGTCGTGACCGCGCTCGGCCAGACCGAGGCGGTGCGCGCGATCGGGACCGCGCAGCAGACCGTGCGCGGCACCGACATCGCGCAGGCCCAACGCGTGAACTTCGTCAACGCGCTGCAGGGCCGCGTCGCCGGCGTCCAGGTCAACAGCACCTCGGGCGTGCCCGGTGCCTCGACGTCGATCACGATCCGCGGGACGAGCTCCATCAGCAGCAGCAACCAGCCGCTCTTCATCATCGACGGGCTGCCGATGGACAACAAGACGCTGAACACGTCGGTGCTCGCGTCCGATGCGCCCGGCTCGGGTAGCGCCTTCAACAACCGCGGCGTCGACTTCACCAACCGCGCGGCGGACATCAACCCCGACGACATCGAGTCGCTCACCGTGCTGAAGGGGCCCGAAGCGTCGGCGCTCTACGGGATCGACGCGGCGAACGGCGCGATCGTCATCACGACGAAGCGCGGCCGAGTCGGCGGCGGTCTCGAATACAACAACGCGTTCTCGGTGGCGACGCCGCGTGGAAAGCCGGAGCTGCAGCGCGTCTACGGACCGAGCGCGGTGGGCAGCACGACTTACCTGTACTTCGGCGCCCCGTACCCCGCGGGGACGCGATTCTACGACAACATCGACGGCTTCTTCCGCACCGCCTTCACGCAGAAGCACAACCTCGCCTTCAGCGGCGCGGCGACGGACAACCGCATCAACTACCGCATCTCGAGCGGGTTGACCCGCGAGGAAGGAGTGATCCCGAACTCGCAGCTCAACCGCATCAACCTCACCGGCGCGTCGGGAGTCCAGGTCGTGAACTGGTTGCGGGCCGACCTGACGATGAACTACTCGTACACGACCAACAGTCAGGCGCTCAAGGGCTTCAACGGGCCGCTGATCGGGCTGATGGTGTGGCCGCAGACGGACAACGCCAGGGACTACCTGAGCCCGGCCGGGACGCGTCGCCGTATCACGAACCTGAGCACGGCGTCCGAGGTGGACAATCCGTACTTCAGCGTCAACAAGAACCACAACGACACGAAGAACAACCGTCTGATCGCCAATCTCGGGCTGCTCTTCAACCCCGTCTCGTGGGGGAACCTGAAGACGAACATCGGCGTCGACACCTACACGAACGAGACGGAGGTGCTTCGTCACCCGGAGAGCGCGCTCGGCGCCACGTACAACGGCGTGCTCGATCGCGCGGACGACATCACGCGCAGCATCAACGCGCAGACGGTCCTGAATTTCAATGACCATCCGCTGTTCGGCGGGCTGTCCATCGGCGGCTTCCTCGGCAACGGGATCTCCGATTACAAGTCCAGCGTCGACGCGATGAAGGGGCAGGACTTCCTCGATCCGAACTTCGTTTCCGTCAACAACACCACCCTGCGTCTGCCGCGGACGACGCTCTCGCAGCGGCGCCTGCTCAGCGCCTTCGGAAGCGCCACCGCGAACTACAACAGCTACCTCTACGTCACCGTCACGGGCCGCAACGACTGGACGTCGACCATCCCGCGCCCGCGCAACTCGTTCTTCTACCCCTCGGTCTCGTCGAGCTTCGTCTTCTCCGACGCCTTCCCGACGGTCGGGCGCTTCATGACGGGCAAGCTGCGCGCGGCGTACGCCGAGGTCGGCAAGGACGCGAGGCCGTACGCGGACCGTCCGGCGCTCGAGTTCAAGACGACCTCCTACGGCGGCTTCGGCTATGGCTTCACGGGCCCTAACCCCGACCTCAAGCCGGAGTTCGCGCGGTCGTACGAGTTCGGCACCGAGCTGAGCTTCCTGCACGACCGCCTCGGCGTCGACGCGACGGTCTATCACAAGCAGACGAGCGACCAGATCGTCAACGACATCCGCGGGAGCTACGGAACGGGCTTCGTCCTCTTCAACCTGAACGGAGCGAGGACGCGCAACACGGGACTGGAGCTGATGTTGCGCGGCACGCCGATCACGGGCCCCGTCTTCTCGTGGGACGTCGTCGCGAACTTCGATCGCTCGCGCGGCAAGGTCCTCTCGCTGCCGCGCCACCTTCCCGAATCGTACGTCTCCGACACCTGGCTGTTCGGCAACGTGCGCAACGGCAACATGCCCGGACTGTCGACCGAGTCGCTCACCGGGATGTTCTATCTCCGCAACAACCAGGGACGGCTGCTCATCGACCCGACGACCGGGCTGCCCCTGCGTTCGAGCACCTTCATCAATCGTGGCTACGATCGTCATCCCGACTTCACCCTCGGCCTGACGAACACCTTCCGCTACAGCAAGCTGTCGCTGAACGTGCTGCTCGACTTCCGGAAGGGCGGTGACGTCTTCAACGCGACCGACCAGTACCTCACGGCGCGCGGGCTCACCATGCGGACGCTCGACCGCAATACGCCGCGGGTCATCCCCGGCGTGATCCGCGACGGCAACGAGAACACCGACCACCCGACGGTGAACAACATCGTCGTGGTCCCCTCGCAGCAGACGAACTACTACACGGCGATCAGCGAGGAGCTCTTCATCGAGAAGGACATCAACTGGGTCCGACTCAAGGACGTCACGCTCTCGTACACGCTGCCCGATCGCTACGTCAAGAACGCGAGCGTGTTCGTGACGGGGACGGACCTGTTCCTGATCACGAACTACACGGGGCTGGATCCGATCGTGAACGGAAACTCCGCGGCGGTCGGCGGATCAGGAGGCGCCGGGATCGACTTCGGCAACTTCCCGACCCCGCGCACCTTCGCCTTCGGCTTGCGGTTCGGGCTGTGACCCGGGACCGACGCGACGCGGCCAACTGACTCATACCGCTCACTGATACCATGAAGAGACGATATGCCGTAGTCCTCGCCGGATGCCTCATGGTGTTCTCGGCGTGCAGCGACTACCTCGACGTCAATACGAATCCGAATGGACCCCAGAGCGTGTCGGCGAACCTGTACCTGCCGCCGATGCTGCACTGGATGGTCACCTCGCCGCAGTACGACGGCCGCTTCGTCGGCCGGTACACCCAGCAGTGGACGCTGCCGGGAACGAGCCTTTCCACCTGGGACCGGATGGGCTACGACCCGGGAAGCGACAACGGCGGCCAGCAGTGGCGCGACGTCTACTGGTCGTTCGGGCAGAACCTGGTCGACATGAACACCAAGGCGCAGGCGCAGCAGCGCTGGGACCTCCTCGGCGTCGGGCAGGTGCTCAAGGCGTGGGGGTGGCAGGTGCTCACCGACCTGCACGGGGAGATCATCATCAAGGAAGCCACCGATCCCACGCGCACCGCCTTCGATTACGACCCGCAGAAGTTCGCCTACGAGGAGGTCCAGCGGCTCCTCAATCAGGCGATCGTCAACCTGGGCCGCACCGACGGTCTGGTGGACCAGACCTACCTCGCGCGCGGGGATCACATCTACAACGGCGACCGCTCGAAGTGGCTCAAGTACGCCTACGGGCTGCTGGCGATCAACATGAGCCACTACACCGACCGCCCGTCGCTGTACAATCCGGACTCGGTGATCAAGCTCGTCGACAAGTCGTTCACGAGCAACGCGGACGACGCGCTGCTCGCCTATCCGGCGACGAACAATGACGACATGAACTTCTGGGGGCCGACGCGCGACAACATCACGAACTACCGTCAGACGCAATTCGTGGTGAATCTGATGAACGGCACCGATTTCGGCGTCGTCGATCCGCGCATGAGTCGCATGCTCGCACCGGCTCCCGACAGTCAGTACCGGGGTCTCGACCCGAACGTCGTCGGCTTCGGGGCGCTGACGGCGTCGCAGCGTCCGAACAACTTCTACGGCTACCCGACCCTGCCGCCGAGCGGCGCGCCGAGTCGCTACCTCTTCGCGAACAAGACGAAGATGCCGGCGATGACGTACGCGGAGCTCCAGTTCATCAAGGCCGAGGCGGCGTTCCGGAAGGGTGACAAGGTGACCGCGCTCGCCGCGTACAGGAACGGAGTCTCGGCGCACATCGATTTCGTCAACGCGCGGAACCTGGACGACAATCAGGCGGTGACGCAGATCTCCGCCGCGGAGAAGGCCGCGTTTCTCGCTTCTCCCCAGATCATTCCGACGGACCCGAATCTCCTCACGCTCACCCAGATCATGAGCCAGAAGTACATCGCGCTCTGGGCGTGGGGGCACAACGAGCTCTGGATGGACATGCGCCGCTTCCACTACACCGACGTCGATCCGGCGACGGCGAACCAGGTGTATCCCGGGTTCAGGATCCCGACGGCGCTCTACCCGGACAACGGCGGGCTGCCCGTCTACCGCATTCGTCCGCGCTACAACTCCGAATACGTGTGGAACTTCGCCGCGCTCCAGGCGATCGGGGCGGACAAGGCCAACTACCACACGAAGCCGCTTTGGATCATCGACCCGAGCCAGCCATGATCACCTACGGAAAATTCGCTGCGCTGCTTTGCGCCGTCACGCTCGCCGCTGGCTGCGGCAAAGAGGTCGATCCGATCGCGCCCATCCGCGGTCCGGCGCCGGCCGCGCAGATCAAGTTCTTCAACTTCTCCGTGAAGTCGCCGGGAGTGAACTTCTTCGCGAACGGCACGAAGATGACCGCGATCAGCTCTGCGACGGGCAATCCCTCGCCGATCGGCACGACGTATCCCAATGCCGGCGCTGGGGGTATGTACACGGCCATCGCGGCGGGGCAGTACGCGTTCACCGGCCGGATCGCGGACACGGTGACCGACAAGAATCTCGTGATCTCGACCACGAACCAGGCGATCGTGGCGGGGAAATCCTATTCGTTCTACCAGAGCGGTGTGTACGATGCTACGGCCAAGACGACGGATTCCTTCATCGTCGAAGATGCGTGGACGGTCCCCACGGACACCCTGGCGCACGTCCGCTTCGTCAACGCGATCGCCAACGCGCCTAACGCGATCCAGCTCGTGATCAAGAGCCAGTCCACCGGCTCGACCGAGATCACGATCGGTGGCCCCACGGCCTACAAGTCCGCCACGGCGTTCGTCGCCGTGCCGGGGAGCGTGTACGACCTCTACGGTCGCTATCCCGGCTCCTCGACGAACGTCTTCACGCGGACGGGCATCTCGCTCTCCGGCCGGCGGGTCTACACGATCACCGCGCGTGGCGATGTCACCTCCGGCGTGACGGCGAACAAGCCGACCTTCGACGTCTCGACGAACTACTGAGGGTCACCCGGAAACACGAAGCCCCCGGCCTGACGGCCGGGGGCTTCGTGTTTCTGCCATCGAAAGATGGTCGCGTCAGACGCGGCCCTCTTCCTCCTCCATCGGGATGATCTTCGACGGCGTCTCCGGACGCGGCGGCTGCTCCGCGGGGATGTTCGTCACCGTCAGCACGATGCGGCGGTGGATCGGATCCACCTCCAGCACGCGCATGTCGAAGTTCATTCCCTCGTACGCGACGTCGGCCGGACTCGTGATCGCCCTGGTCGTCGGCAGCTGCGAGATCGGGACGAAGCCCTCGATGTCGTTGCCGATGTCCACGACCACGCCCTTGTCCATCAGGCGCACGACCTTGCCCGACAGCTCGGTGCCGACCGGATAGGTCTCGCCGATGCGAAGCCACGGATCCTCCTCCGCCTGCTTCAGGCCGAGGCTGATGCGCTTGTTGTCGCTGTCGATGTTGAGGATGACGACGTCCACCGCGTCACCCTTCTTCACGACCTCCGACGGATGCTGCACGCGCTTCGTCCAGCTCATGTCGGAGATGTGGATCAGGCCATCGATTCCGGGCTCGATCTCGACGAAGGCGCCGAAGCTCGTGAGGTTGCGGACCTTGCCGTTGATGCGCGTGCCGACCGGGTACTTCAGCGGCAGCACCATCCACGGATCCTGCTCCGTCTGCTTCATGCCGAGCGAGATCTTCTCCTCGTTCGGATCGACCTTGAGCACCACTGCCTCGATCGCCTCGCCGATCGACACCAGCTTGCTCGGATGGCGGACGTTGCGCGTCCAGCTCATCTCGCTGATGTGGACCAGACCCTCGATGCCCGGCTCCAGCTCGATGAAGGCGCCGTAGTTCGTGATGCTGACGACCTTCCCCTGCACGCGCGTGCCGACGGGGTACTTCTCGGCGACGTCCTTCCAGGGGTAGCTCTGAAGCTGCTTGAGGCCGAGCGAGATGCGCTCGCGCTCCCAGTCGATGTCGAGCACCTTGACCTCGAGCTCCGCGCCGATCTGCACGAGCTCGGACGGATGCGAGATGCGGCCCCACGACATGTCGGTGATGTGGAGCAGTCCGTCCACGCCGCCGAGGTCGATGAACGCGCCAAAGTCGGTGATGTTCTTGACGACGCCCTTGCGAACCTGATCCTTCGCCAGGTCCTTCATCAGCTTCTCGCGCTTGCCCGCCCGCTCCTGCTCGAGGATCACGCGGCGCGAGACGACGATGTTCCGCCGGCGCTTGTTGAGCTTGATGATCTTGAACTCGTACTTCTGCCCGAGCAGCTCGTCGATGTTCGGCACGCGCCGCAGCGCGATCTGCGAGCCGGGGAGGAACGCGTCGACACCCATCAAGTCGACGACGACGCCACCCTTGATCTTCTTGACGAGCGTGCCCTCGACCGGCTGATCGCTCTCGTAGGCGACACGGATGCGCTCCCACACGCGCATGAAGTCCGCCTTCTTCTTCGAGAGGACGACGGAGCCTTCCTGGTCCTCGAGATGCTCGAGGAGGACTTCGACCTCGTCACCGATCTTGAGATCGGGATGGTCCTTGAACTCCTCGAGGGGGATCGTCCCCTCGGACTTGAAGCCGATGTCCAGCACGACCATGTTGTCGCGGATCTCGAGGACGCGCGACTTCACGATCTCGCCCTCGTCGATCGAGGCGAGCGTGCCGTTGTACAGCTCCATCATCCGATCGTATTCGTCGGACGAGTAATCGTCTTCGTCGTACAGCTCGGGGCGGCGGTTGATGAGCGGGCGGAGCTGCGCGCGCTGTGCGTCGCGCTTTTCGCGCTGCAGGTCGCGCTTGGCCTGCGTCATCGTGCCGCCGGTTGAAGTGGTCGTCTCGAGTTCGGGCATACCCAGCAGGGATCTCCTGATGCGCGGAGGTGACCTCGCCGCGCCGAGGCAGAAATGGCGTCGCGCCACGCCCGCATGGCATGGGTCGACGATTTGGGGCCGCGCCTGTCGGTCGGGCGGCAGGAACCTTTGAACCTAGCGTGAATCTGCTTCGCCGTCAACGGGCGAAGTCGCGCCACGACGGGAGGTTACGCCGCGGGCAAGCGCGACGATCCGCTCCACCTGCTCGCTCTGCGTCAGGTAGGTCGTGTCGATGAGCACGGCATCCCGCGCCTGGACGGTCTGCGTCGCGTCGCGCGCGTCTCGCTGGACGAGCCGCTCGGTCTCCTCGGCGATCTCCGCGTCGGTCGGCCGGCGTGACAACCGCTGGACGAGCCTGCGCTTGGCCCGCTCCCACGGATCCGCGACGAGAAAGATCTTGAGCTGGGCGTCGGGAAAGACCACCGTGCCGATGTCGCGCCCATCGACCACGACGTCGTGGCCACTGGCCGCCCGTCGCACCTCGGCGTTCACCCAGTCGCGGACGCTCTGCATGCGCGCCACGCGCGACACCTCGCGGGTGACCTCGCCGCCGCGAATCTCGCCGTCGGCATTCTCCCCGCGGATCAGCGCGACGAAGCCACGCTCAACCGGCCGCAGGGAGACCTGTCGCGCGACGGCCAGCACCGAGGGCTCCGACCATTCGTCCGGGGATCCGCCGGCGCGCAGCCGCGCCGCCGTGATCGCCCGGTACAACGCGCCGGAATCGACGTGACGGAAGCCGAGCTTCTCCGCGACCCACTGCGCCGTCGAAGATTTTCCCGAGGCGGCGGGTCCGTCGATCGCGACCACCAGCTTGCGGTTCGCCTCGAGAACGGCGGGTACGTATCCGGGCGTCGCGTCGTGCATGCTTTCAGTCCAGGCGGCCGGTGAGCGAATCGAGCAGCGACCAGAATCCGGGGAAGGAAACGATCGCACAGTCGCGGTCGTCGATCGCGATCTCGTTGCCGGGCAGCGCGCCGAGCACCCCGAACGCCATCGCGATCCGATGATCGCCATGGGTCGTGATCGCTCCGCGCAGCGGCCGGTCGCTGCCCGTGACGAGCATTCCATCCGGAAGCTCGCTCGCTTCGACACCCAGCGCCGTGAGGTTCGCCACTACCGTGGCGATCCGGTCGCTCTCCTTCACCCGGAGCTCCGCCGCTCCCCGGACCTCCGTCGTCCCGTCGGCGCGCGCGGCGACGCAGGCGAGGAGGGGCAGCTCGTCGATCAT
>JABFXM010000284.1 GCA_013361745.1 Gemmatimonadaceae bacterium
AGGCGCCCGTCGCCGTTGAAGTCGCCGGCGCGGACGGTCGCGTTGCTCGTGAGCATCGCGGGCAGCGCGGCCGGCGCCGCGGCGAAGACGCCCCCGCCCTGATTGAGGAACAGCCGGTCCTGCAGCTGCGGCGACTCGGGGCCGAGGGCGTAGCCGCCGACCGCGAGGTAGAGATCGGGGCGCCCGTCGCCGTTCGCGTCGAAGAAGAGCGCACCCCAGTCGTCGCGCGTGCTGTCCGCGGTCCACGGCTGCGCGTGCGGCGAGGGGACGAAGCTTCCATCGGGCCGCTGGAGGAAGAGCTTCGCCGGCGCGCCGTTGCCGCCGCCGACGAAGAGATCCTCGAGGCCGTCGCCGTCGACGTCCGCCACCGCGAGCGCGGGCCCGTGCCGCGAGACCATGTACGGGAGGAGCGGCTGGACGTTGTAGTCGATCGAGGTCGCCGGAGGCTGGGCGTAGGCGGGGCGGTGGCGTGCGTCGGCGGGCTCGAACCAGGGGCGCGGGGTCGCGCGCGCCGGGACGAGGCGCTTGCGCCCGGTCGCATCGCTCTGGCGAAGGACCACGGCGCGATCGGCGGCGACGCCAGTGAGCAGCTGCCACCGCCCGTCGGGCCAGTAGACCTCGATACTGTCGGCGCGGGTGGCGTGACCGAGGCCGAAGTGCGGGCGGTCGTCGACGGTGGACATGAAGCCGCGATACGGCGACTGGTAGACGTACTGCTTCGCGCCTCCGGCGCTGACGACGATCGTCGCACCGAGTGCGCGCGTGTTCGGCGCGTCGCCGTGCAGCTCGACGCGCAGCCAGTGATGCGCCTCGTCGTCGGGCCTGACGTTGTGGTAGATGAACGCCGGCGCGTCGATGTTGTTGACGACGAGGTCGAGCTTTCCGTCGTTGTCGAGGTCCGCGTAGGCGGCGCCGTAGGAGAAGCTGCGCTCGTCGAGGGTCCCCCAGCGCTTCGACTCGTCGACGAAGGTGAGGTCGCCGGCATTGCGGAAGACGTAGTTCGGCTCGTCGTAGGCGGGGAGCTGCGCGAGCAGATCGAGCGCGGCGCGCGTCGGCTTGCCGGTCGCGCGGAGGCGCGCGGTGTAGAGCCGGTTGACGTAATCGAGGTCATTCACCGACTTCGGGTAGCCGTTGCCGATGAAGAGGTCCTTCCTGCCGTCGTCGTCGAAGTCGGCGAAGAGGGTGCTCCAGCTCCAGTCGGTGTGCGAGACACCGGCCATGCGAGCGATCTCGCTGAACACCGGGTCACCCGCGGCCGTCGCCCCGTTGTTGAGCTGCAGCGAGTTGATCGAGTAGTCCTGACGGAAGCCGCGCGCGGCCGCCTCGCGCACTCCGCCGTAGCTGAGATACCCGTTCATGCGCTTGCGCCGCGCGAGGTCGCGCGGGAGCATGTCGGCCTGGATGACGTCGGGCCAGCCGTCGTTGTTGAAGTCGGCCACGTCGACGCCCATCCCCGCGGCGCTGGTGTGCTTGAACCACTTCGCCGCGACGTTGGTGAAGGTGCCGTCGCCGTTGTTCCGGTAGACGACATCGTTCGGCACGGCGTCGTTCGAGACGTAGATGTCGGGACGGCCGTCGCCGTTCAGGTCGGCGACGGCGACGCCGAGTCCGTAGCCGGCGTCGCGGAGGATCCCGGCCTGCGCGGAGACGTTGGTGAAGGATCCGTGGCAGTCGTTGTGGTAGAGCTGGTTGTAGCTGCCGGGGGTCTGGCCGCGCATCCCCGCGGGATGACCGGTCACGTCGCCGCGGGTGAAGTCCTGGGGCGCGTTCTCGAGGAGAAAGAGATCGAGGCAGCCGTCGCCGTCGTAGTCGAGGAAGGCGGCGTGAGTCGTGAAGCCAGTGTCGGCCACGCCGTAGCGCGCGGCCGACTCGGTGAAGGTTCCGTCGTGGTTGTTGATGAAGAGAAGGTTCGCGCGCTGCTCGGGCTTCGACCACTCGGGACCGGAGACCGAGACGTAGATGTCGAGCCATCCGTCGCCGTTGACGTCGGCCATCGCGACGCCGGTCGCCCACCGGCTCGTGTGGACGCCCGCGCGGTCGGTGACGTCCTCGAAGTGCATCTTCCCTCGGTTGCGATACAGGCGGCTCGACACCATGTTGCCCGCGAAGAAGATGTCCGGCAGGCCGTCGTTGTCGACGTCGCCCACCGCGACTCCGGCGCCGTTGTAGATGTAGACGTCGGTGAGCTCGTTCAGCGAGTCGCTGGTGGTGATGGTGTTCGCGAAGGTGACGCCGGTGGTGCGCGAGTCGAGGAGCTCGAAGACGCGGTCGCCGCGGTGGCAGGCGTTGAAAGCGAGCAGCGCGAGCGTGAGGGCGGGAATCTTCGAGCGATACACGGGGGAAGGGTGCGGGGAGCAGGGACGATACTTCCCGTGGCGAGGGTGAGGAAAGGGGCGGGATTCGGGAAACTACGGGGCGGGTGCCGTTTGAAAGAGCGGGGCGGGGAGCGGGATACCGCGGAGCAGGGCGCGGGGGGCGAGAAGAGACTCGAAACAAGAACGGGGAGAGTGTGAGCGATATGAAGCAGACGGCGTATGTACCGACGGTCGTCAACCTGATCCCGGACGAGACGCAGCGGTTGTGGGCGGGGAGCACGGACGACGCGCGGCGGGCGATGCTCGAGTACGACATGAACGGAGTGCTCGGCGTCGACGGATCCTTTGCGCTGCTGGCGCAGGAGGGGGAGCGCATCGTGCTCGCGCGGAGCCTCGATCGGCCGATGCGCTATTTCCTCGCGAAGGCGGCGGCGGGGCCGGTGCTGATCGTCGCGGAGCGCATCGACGAGATCGCGGCGGAGCTCGCGCGGCATGGCTGGTCGGCGCAGTTCCATCCGAGCTACACGCGCATGGTGCCCGCGCATCACGTGACGACGCTGCGGCTCGTCGGCTGTCCCGATCCGAATCCGGTGCATCGCCGCTTCTTCGATCCGCCGCGTGCCACGCTCCCGCAGGACCTCGACGTGATCGGGCGCTACTACATCGAGGCCGTGTACGAGGAGCTGCGGCGCTGGCTCGCGGCGCATGATGCCGCCGCGCCAATCGGCGTGCCCTTCTCGGGCGGGATCGACAGCGGAGCGATCCTGCTCTGCCTCTACAAGCTGCTGCTGAACGAGGGGATCTCGCCCGCGCGGCTCAAGGCGTTCACGCTCTCGATCGACGG
>JABFXM010000444.1 GCA_013361745.1 Gemmatimonadaceae bacterium
CAGCGCGCGCACGACCTTCACGACCTCGTCGCGCGTTCACGGAATGACCGCGATCGCCGGATGCTTGCGGTAGCCCGGCAGCCCGTCGGCCGTGTAGGTGAGCAGCTCGTTCTGTCGCACGAGCACGCGGCGCTCGCCGACGATGGAGGCGAGGCGTGGGGCGATTGTCGAGGACGCGAGCGGCGCCGGGCGAGCGGGCGCCTGCGGGGGAATGACTGCGGCTTCCACCCTCGCAAGATAGACCCGCGTTTTTGCCGCGGCCAGCGCCGCGGAGCGTGCGTTACTGGACGATGCGGATGCTCGACAGACGTCCCGCCGCGTCCTGCACGTACTCGATCACCATCCCCGTCTGATCGCGCACGCGCCGCACGAGCCGCCCGGCGGCGTCACGCGTCTGGCTCACCTGCGGAAGCGACGTGATCGACCCCATCGCGCGGTCCGCGAGCGACTGCCCCGCGCTCGAGAGCGTGCGCTCGATGATCGAGCCCGTGGTCTGGTCGACGTATCGCTGCACGGTCTGACCGAGCGAGTTGCGCGTCGTCCCGAGGAGCAGCCCGTTCAGAATGTTGTTGACGAGCCCACCGACCGCGGCTCCGGTGTTCTGCAGCGTCCCGGTGAGCTGATTGACCACTTCAGGGTGGTTGTCGACGAAGGTGAGCGTCTGGTCGACCGCCTGCACGACGTCGTCGAGGTCGACGAGGAGCAGCGCCTGCGCGCGCACTCCCTGAATCGTGAGATCGACGTTGCCGATCAGCACATCCGCGCCGGCGTTCACGCGCAGGAGGTTCGCGACCTGGGCCTTGAGCGCGAGCCGGGCGGTGACGCTATCCACCTTGAGGTAGATCTTCTGCACGCAGAGGTTCGGAATGTCGAGCACGACGTCGAACTCGGGATACTCCTGCGACCGCGTCGTGCCGCCGGTGATCCGATTCGCTCCCGACGCCATTCCGGTGCTCGGCTGCGCGCCGGCTCCCGCCGTCGCCCCGGCGCCGCCGATCCCGCGGCGTACACCGAAGGAGGTATCCGCGCCTGCGCAATTCTGTCGTTGCATCCGTCCGACGCGCTGCGTTCCCATTCCCTGTGAGGGGCCGGGCTGGCCAGGGGTCGGCTGCTGCGCGGTCGCGATGACCGGAAGGAGCAGCGTCGCCGCGACGAGCAGCGAGAGAGAGGGCAAAGGCAGCGTTCTCATGACGGTCGGTCCTCTGCGACGTTCGTAGGTAGGGACTCGCGAAGTCACAATGCTCGGTCGGCGCGGCTGCAAAAAAAAGGCCGACCTGGGTACGCATGGTCGTCCGACCGCGTCGACTGCATGGGGCATGAATGTTGATGGCGCACGATCGACGTCGACTCACCGCCATCGGACGCGCCATGGACGCTCGGATCGTCTCGTCACCACCCGGACGGAGCCTCGCCGCCATCATGATGATCGTGATGTGCGCGTGTGCGTCGTCGCGTGGTGGCGGGCCGACGAGCCGCGCGAACCCGGCACCCGCTCCCGCGACGGCACCGTCGCCCTCGACCGCGCTCGCAGGCGCGCCGGAGAAACAGGCGGTCGGTGCACCCGCGACACAGAGCTTGTGGGCGATCGGGCAGCCCGCGTGCCCCTCGACGGGCACCTCGACGTCGGCGAACACCGGCGGTGGAAGCGCCGCTCCGGGCACGCTCGGTGGCGCGAATCGCGGAGTCGTCGGCGCCGACACCGTCGGGCGCGGGCCGGCGATCATCCTTCGAGCGTCGGCCAGCGCGCGCGAGGTCCGCTTCGCGTCGCAACCGCAGATCGTCGTGCGGCTCTGCGGCGGAACGTTCGACTCCGTGCGCGTGATCGAGCGGCGCAACCTTCCCTCGCCCGTCGCCGCCGGCACCACGTACCGCGACGTCTACATCGCGGTCGAGATCCTCGGTCACCTGGATGCGGCGTGCATCGCGTCGAAGCTCGGCGCGAGCACGACACCGACGCCAGGCCCCTGCGGCTCGCTCGCCTTCAGCGACAGCGCCGGCGTGCAGCGATCGCGGACGAGCAATCCGACGCGGCCATGACGCGCGCCGACACCATTCGGATCGCGCTCGTGGCATCGCTGCTGATGCCCACGGCGCTCACGCTCGGCGCCCAGGGGCCGTCCGCGGACAGTCTGTCGCACTACGCGAGCGATTGCCGCGGGTTCAACGGGATCTACCTGCATGCGTGGTGGGGGGGCAGCGACAGCTCGCGCGCGACTGGCGACAGCTCCGGCTTCCGCTTCGATGGACGCAGGACGCTGGACACCACCCTCACTTTCGATGTTGCAGAACGACGGTGGACACGGTCGAGCGTGAACGCGGTGGTGCTCGCCGGGGCGTCGAGTGGCAAGCAGCCGGCGCGGACTGGCACGACGGGTGCAGCCGCGACGGACAGCGTGGGCCGCGACTGGCACGTCTGCACCGGCGCGACGGTGAGCGGGCAGCAACCGACGCTTCTGCTACGTGGCGTGCGCGGGACGCTCCGGCTCAAGGTGGATCTCACTCCGCTGACGAACATTCGCGGCAGCGGACTCACGGACTCGACACGTACTCCGAGGAGATGACGGCCATGCAATTCCGTCCCTGGCAGGCGGCGCTGGTGCTCGCCCTCTCGATCGCCCCACTCTCCACGGCGCACGCGCAGCAGCGGGACAGCACGCGCGCCCCGGGCACGACGACGGGGCAGCGCTATTCTCCGGCGACCACGGCCCTCACGCCCAACCGCGACGTCATCCTCGAGGTCCCCGAGCTCTCGGTCGACTCGATCGGCCTCACGGTGAACGACGTGAAAGCGCACGTCGCCCTCGACGCAAACGCGATGAACTTCGTCCAGCTCACAGCGGGTGTCGACGTCGGCATCAAGCAGGTGCAGCTCTCGATCTCCGGCGTGTACGCGGAGGCATACCTCTACGTCGATCTCGACAACGTCGCGAGAATCGTCAATCGCGTCGTGACGACGCTCGATCGCAATCCGCAGATCCTCACGCAGCTCTTGAAGACCGTCGACACGACGGTCAACGCCGCGACCGGGCGCTCGACGACGCCCTGACCTACCCCCGCTTCCCTCCGATCGGCTCCGGCGCGACGAGCTGCACCGCGTCGCGCTCAACGCTGTAGCGAAGCGGCGCGTCCAGCGCACGGATC
>JABFXM010000242.1 GCA_013361745.1 Gemmatimonadaceae bacterium
GGGGCGATACAGCGGGTCGAATCCGCCGAGCTCGACGAACATCCAGCGCCGGTACGCCGACGCTCCCCCCGGAGCCTCGAGCGTGTGCGACGCCCCCTCGAGCTCCGTCGCCCAGCGCTTGTAGAACCACCCGCGCTCGATCCAGCCGCGACGCGCCGCGTTCTGCTGCCCCGTGCCGTCCCAGTCGAGCGGGCGCGCGCCGACGCCGAAGACATCCGGATCCGCCATGTGCTCGACCAGCGGATCGACGAAATCCGGATCGAAGCGCATGTCGTTGTTGAGGATCACGACGATCTCCTCCTCGCGCGCCGCGACCACCGCGTTCAGCGAGAAGAGAAAATCGTTGCGCTCCGCCACGACGACCTCGACCTCCGGGAAGTGTTCGCGAAGGTATTCGACGTCGGGCTCGGTGCTCCGGTTGTCGACGCACACTACCCGGCACTCGTGCTTCGACCGGGACGCGGCGACGAGCAGCGAGGAGAAGCAGTCGTCGAGGTGCCGGCGCCCGTTGTAATTCAGCACCATCAGGCAGCAGGTGAACGTCATCTGCCGATCTCCACCCGCGGCTCGGCGCGCGACGGCGCGGCCGGACCCGCGCGCTCCGCGGCGAGCGCCGAAAGCTGCTCGGCGATCGGCGCACGCCGTTCGGTCGGGGCGAGCGTCCGATCGATTCGCGTCGCCGCCTCCACCGGTCGAATCTCGTGCCGCGTTCCGAACGCGTCCCTGAAGGCGCACAGCAGCGTGTACTTGTCGATCGGCTCGGTGCCGGGCTGCGTCAGCGGGGAATGCGCCTCCCCGCGCTCGAGCCGCTCGATCCGGTCGACGAGGATCCGGGCCCACTCCAGCGTCGTGATCCCGTTCCAGAAGTGATTCACGTAGCCGTTCACCGGCAGGTCCTGGGGCTGCTTCAGGAACCAGCCGAGCAGCCCGTGGCCCCCGCCGAGGTCCGTTCCGACGATCGACACGCGGAGCACCGAAACGTTAGGCCAGCGCGCGACCCCTTCGCCCAGCTGCTTCGAAACGCCGTACTCATCCTCGGCGTCGGGCGCGTCGTCGACCGCGTAGTTCCCGCGGTCTCCCGCGAAGACGCAATCGGTGCTCGCGTGGAAGAGGTGCTGGTCGGGACGCAGCTTCTGCGCGAGATGAACCGGGAACAGCGCGTTCGCGAGGAAGAGATCCGCCGGCTCCATCGACTTCTGCCAGATGCGGCCGATGCAGTTGACGACGTACCGTGCGTCGCTCGCGCGCGCCGACGCGACGAGCGCGTCGGCGGCGCTGCCGCCGTAGCGCGCGTCGCTCGTTCGCACCGTGTACCCTTTCTCCGTCAGATGCCGCGTCACCATGTGGCCGAGCATCCCACGGTGACCGGCGACGAACACCGACCCCGACATCAGGTGTAGAACTCGACCTGTCCCATGCGGTCGAGCAGCGCGCCGATCTCCGCGTCGGTCGTCAGGCGGCGCGTATTCGCCGAGTTGTACTCGTACCCGAGCGGATACTTGCACTCGACGTCGGGAACGCGATACTCCGGATGCACCACAAAGTAGGTCTCCGTCTCGGTCGCGCGACGGATCTCGTACTCGTTGACGAGCACTTCGTCGATCTTCTCGCCGGGGCGGATGCCGACTTCCTTGATCGGAATGTCCTCGCCGTTTCCGTACTTCGCGACCATCGCGCGCGCCAGATCCGAGACCGTGGTCGCGGGGGCCTTGCGCACGAAGATCTCACCGCCGCGGGCCTGCGTCATCGCGTACACGACGAGGTCGACGGACTCGTCGAGCGTCATCATGAAGCGCGTCATCTGGCCGACGGTCAGCGTGATCGGCTTCTTCTCGGCGATCTGCTTCCGGAAGAGCGGAATGACCGACCCGCGGCTCCCCATGACGTTGCCGTAGCGCACGCAGCAGAAGCGCGTGTCCACCTGCATCATGTTCTTGGAGACGACGATCTTCTCCATGAGCGCCTTCGACATCCCCATCGCGTTGACCGGCTTGACGGCCTTGTCGGTACTCAGCGCGACGAGGACCTTCACGCCGGCCTGGATCGCCGCCTCGCAAACGTTGTTCGAGCCGATGGTGTTGGTCTGCAGCGCCTCGTACGGGTACTGCTCGCACGAGGGAACCTGCTTCAGCGCGGCGGCGTGGAAGACGATGTCCACGCCGCGCATCGCCTCGCGCAGCCGGGTCTGATCGCGAACGTCGCCGATGATGTAGTCGAAGTCGGCGTGGCGCTGCCGCATCTCCCACTGCTTCTTCTCGTCGCGGCTGTAGACGATGATCCGCGCCGGGTCGTGCTCGACGAGGTGCGTGGCGACGCGATTGCCGAAGGAGCCGGTTCCGCCGGTGACGAGGATGGTGCTCCCCGCGAGGCGAAGGCCCCCGGCCATGACGGTGGGCGCGTGGTCGCTCGGGGTCTCGCCGGGATCGACGATTCGCCCGTCTGTTTTCTGGAGTTCGGTTACGGTCACGATGAAAGATCCCTAGGAAGCTGGGCTAGGGCGTAGGGCGCGGGAGGCAGCTTTCGACGGCCCCCTATCTGCACGAATCAGGCCGTGCAAATGCGGTCCCGCAACCCGGTGCGACGGGGCCCTAACCCGTGCCCCACACACGACTTGCGTCAACGAGAAGTCTCCCGCCTCGTGGCCGCGGCGGACAGCGCGCCGCGCGCGATTCAGACCGGCCTCGGATGGCCTACCGCAGACCGTCCGCTCGCCGCAACGAGCTCTCGCGACGAATCTCGTACCCGCTCGCCGCGCCGGAGTTGCTCGAGTGCGGCGATCACCGGCGCAAAGTTGGCGGCGAAGTCCAGAGTCGCGTCGTAGAAGGCGCGAGCCCGCCGCACGTAGCCGTCATAATCCCGGCGAATCGTTTCGATCGCGGCGGGTACCTCGGCCACCTCGGAGACCCTGACCCCGATCCCGGCGCTATCCACGAAGTCGAAGCAGTCGAGTGCGGTCGTGATGACGGGGAGCGCGTTCTTGAGGTAGAGATTGAGCTTCCCCGATGCCGTCCCCATGAGACGGTCGTTCAGCTTCTGGTCGTCGTACAGGGCGAGACCGACGTGCGCCGAGGAGACGGCGTAATCGAGCAACGACGAAGGGAGGGTCGTCCGCGCGAAGCGCACGCGACCCTCGTCGC
>JABFXM010000149.1 GCA_013361745.1 Gemmatimonadaceae bacterium
CAAGAGCGGGCTGGCCGGCCCGAAGAAGTCGCTCGACCGGATGAGCGGCACCCACCCGCGCGCCACCTGCGTCCCCAGCCCGACGATCAGGTAGAGCAGGAAGATCTTCACCCCGACGCCGAACGTGTAGGCGATCAGGTTCTCGGCGAATTGCGCGGTGCCGCGGAAGGCGGCGAAGCCCAGGAAGAGCACCCCGCCGCCGAGCACGACGTAGCTCTCGACGAGGACGAGGACGAGCTGCGCGGCGATGGCGATGTAGGCGAGGCCGACGATGAGCGCCGAGATCGCGCCGTAGACCGCCATCGCCGGGTCGGCGAGCATCACGCCGGCGTCGAGCGTGTCGAGGATCGTGAACGACGTCTCCCGCCCGAGGTCGACGATCGCCGACGGGCTCACCGTCCCCGCGCTCCCGACCGCGTGCTCGCCCGCCGCCGCGAAGCCGTTGACGATCGGCGGGATCCAGTAGGCGAAGCCCGTGATGAGGGCGAGCAGGAAGGCGACGAGCGTGAACTTGAGGAGGAACTTGGCAGCGATGTCGTCGAGCGAGTCGCGACGGAGCGTCCAGATCGCCCCGGAGACCGCGAACTCGAGCCCCGCGAGCACCATGAAGAGTTGCTGCGCGATCGGCACGAGGCGTGGCCGCCAGAGACGCGAGGCATCGCGATACTGTGTCACGATCCCGTCGAGCACGGGCGGCTCCGTCGATCCTTGCGCGTGTGCGAGCGTCGCGAGGCAGAAGAGGCCAAGACCGATCGTGCCGAGGCCGAAGGCCCTCCGCCGCGTGAGGAATCGCGACTGCCTCACGGCGTGATCTGAAGCGAGATGGATGCGTATCGCGGTCCGGGCGCACTCATGGCGACGAGCCGCGCGCGATAAGTCTCGCGCTCCTGCGTCGTCGCGTTCACCTGATCGGCCGCGACCACCGCCTGCACGTTGGTCAGGGCGGCGATCGCCTGGCGGAGCATCGTCAGCTCCTCCACCCCGTACATCGCGATCGTTCCGTTGACCTCGAGCGCTTCCTCGTGGCCGCGCGCCGCTGTCAGCTGACCCTTCATCACACCGAGCTTCGCGACGGCGCCGGGCAGGTCACGCGTCGCACGATTGGCCGCGTCGAGCGCGGTGCGCAGCGTCGCCAGCGTCCGCACGGCCTGCCTACGTTGCTCCGCGGGGTAGTCGCGAAAAGCCTGCGCGCCGGGGAAAGTGCGCCGGAACTCGGCGTCGATCGCACGGAGATTGTACGCCAGCGACTGGCCGTCCTGCAGCAGGCCGTCGATCTGGGTGAGCGTCGTGCTGATCTCCCGCCACTTCGGACTCTTGAGCTTCTGCAGCGCCGCGAGCTCCACCTGCAGCTGCTGCCGCTGCATGTTCATCTGCTCGAGGCGGCGGGCGTAATGCAGCACGTTGCGCACGAAGTTGCTCGGGTCGAAGACGATCGGCGACCCGAACTGCGCGTGCGCGGCGGCGGGGATGACCACAGCAAGTGCGATCGCGGCGATGTGCGCGACGCGTCGAGCAAGGCAAGTCATGACGAGACCTCCTGAAGGATGCCGGTCGGCAGCGCATGGTCTTCGGTGGTGGCCGCGCGGGCTGCCCGGAGACGCTCGGCCCACTCGGGGAGCCCGCGCTCGGCCACCCACACCGCCGGCCAGTCGGCGCCGAAGGTCGCGATGAGTGCCGTGATCCGCCGCCGCATCTCATCGGTCGACATGCCAGGCGGCGGCGCGAGAAAGGCGAGCACGAACGGCCCGAGCCCCAGCTCGAAGAGCCGGCTGCCACGCGAGGACGTGAAGTAGTAGTGCCGCTTCGCCGTCGCCCGCGCGATCGTCGCGAGCTCGCGGTCGTTGAGCCCGAGGTCCCGGTAAAGCGGCGCCCGGGCGGGGGTGAGCGCGTCGGCGTTGGGCAGATAGATGCGCGTCGCGCAGGAATCGACGACCGTGTGGCGGTTGGGGAGCAGCGCGAGCTGGGCCGGGCTCTGCGTCGCGAGCACGACGGCGGCGTTCTGCTTGCGCAGCGTCAGGAGCCACTGGTTGATCGTCGCGCCGAAGCGCGTATGCATCAGCGCGAGCCAGGCTTCGTCGATGAGAATCAGGGTCGGACTTCCATCCAGCCGCTGCTCGATCCGCCGGAAGAGATAGAGCAGCACGGGGAGTGCGACCCGGTCGTCGAGCGCGAGGAGGTGCTTGAGCTCGAACACATTGAAGCGCCCGCGCGCGAAGTCCGAGAGATCATCGACACTCGCGTCGAGCAGTTCGCCGTGATGCCCGGCGAGTGTATAGGGGCGGAGCGCAGCGCTCAGCGTCCCGTCCTGCAGCTGCACCGCGAGCTCGGTCAGCGTCCGGTGCGGCCGCTCGTTCCCGGCGACCAGCGCCAGCGCGCGGTCGAGGCGCGCGCGAAGGGGTGGCGTCAGGGTCACGCCCTGCAGTGCGAGGACCGTCTCCAGCCACTCGGCCGCCCAAGCGCGGTCGCCCGCGTCGTCGATTCGGGCCAATGGCTGGAACCGGAGCGCGTCGGCGCGTCCCACCGCGAGGTCGTAGTGGCGGCCGCCGACACTCAGGCCTAACGCCCAGAGCGAGTAACCGACGTCGAACGCGAACACCTGCGCGCCCGGATAGCGCCGGAACTGCGCCGCCAAGAGCGCGAGGAGGACGGACTTACCCGACCCCGTCCGGCCGAGGATCAGCGTGTGACCGACGTCGGAGTCATGAAGATTAACGCGAAACGGTGTCGCGCCCGCGGTCGCGGCCCAGAGCAGTGGCGGGCTCTCAGCGGGGAAGTACGGCGACGGGTTGTGCGGGAGCCCGGGCCACACGCTCGTGACGGGCAGAAGATCGGCGACGTTCCGCGTCGAGAGGAGCGGTCGACGGAGATTGGGATAGCCGTGGCCGGGCACACTACCGAGAAACGCGTCCAGTGCGTTGACGGTCTCGATGCGCCCGGTGAACCCACGATCGCGGAGCGCTTTGAGGATCTCCCCTGCGGTGCGATCGGCCCGCGTGGGATCGGCATCCATCACCACGGCGACGTGCGTGACGTAGCAGAAGCGGACGGCGCCCGAGGCGTTCTCGGCAACCGCCCCGGCGGCATCCTTCGCCATCGCCCGCGCGTCCTGGTCGAGCCAGAGCTCGTCGTCGGGCTT
>JABFXM010000506.1 GCA_013361745.1 Gemmatimonadaceae bacterium
GCCGACGCCAGCTCGCGGTCAGCGTGTCGATCGTCTCGCCTAACGTCAGGGCGCGCGGATCGTGGATCGCCTGCTGGACGAGTCGCCCGGCGCGGTCGCGCTGCAGCACGCCGTCGACGATCATCTGCGCGAGGGTGCGCGCGGCGCCCAGCTCGTCGAAGGCGGGACGCGTGCGGCTCCCGAAGAGCTCCACGCTCCCGCCGTAGGAGAAGGGACGCGGCGCCATCAGCGTCAGCACCGTGTCGGGGATCGAGAGCTCCGACGGCCTGAGCGCCGACATGAGCGCCGAGAGGGCGGCACGCTGCCGCTGCGCCGGCACCGGACGCGTCGCCTGCAGCGCGTCGCCGCGGGTCGCGTTCGCGTATTCCATCCCGCCGATCGCCTTGCTCACGCCGTTGAGCGCGAAGCGATGGAAGAAATACATCGGGACGAAGCGCTCCTGCAGCAGCGCGACGGGCTCGCCCTCGCGGATGTTGCGCTCGCCGAAGCGCGCGAGCGCGACACGGCGCACCGCCATCTGAAGGCGGAGGAACTCCTCCGGCGTCGCCGCGTCGTCCCAGAGGCTGACGCGCGGGTCGGAGGCGAACTCGGGCCGCGCGTCGGCGTCCGAGAGGAAGAGGAAGCCCTGCTTCAACCCCTCGGCCACGATCGCGCGCAGCGAGTCCTTCTCGCTCGCGGCGGGGAAGATGCCATAGCCCCAGTGGATCGCCCAGACGTCGTAGGGGCCGGGTCCGACCGCGTACGCGGCGGAGAGGTCGATGCTGTCGCTGCCGGGAACGAGCCGCACGCGCGGCGGCGGGTAGTCCATCACCGAGCCGCGCTCGTACGTCGAGGCGATGTAGTTGTGCGCCAGGCCTAACGTGTGGCCGATCTCGTGCGAGGTCACCTGCCGCACGCGCGCGAGGACGAAGTGCGTGTCGGCGGGGGTCGCCGCCGCGCCCATCAGTCCCGCGAAGATGTTGTAGTCGGTACGTGCGCGGTGGCTGTCGAGTCGCGCCATCCCCTTCACGATCTCGCCGGTGCGCGGATCGGTGACCGCGCCACCCACCGACCATCCGCGCTCGTTGCGGGTCTCCCACTGCACGACGTTGTAGCGCGCGTCCAACGGGTCCGCGCCCACCGGGAGCAGCTCGACGTGGAACGCACCCTTCAACCCCGCACGGTCGAACGCCTCCGTCCACCAGCGCGCCCCCTCGAGCGTCGCGGTGCGGATCGGCTCCGGGATTCCGCGATCGACGTAATAGACGATGGGATCCTTGATCGGGCTGTTCGGGTCGGCGGGATTCACGCGCTCGAGGCGATGGCGCGCGATCCAGCGCTGCTCGAGCGGGCTCTGGATCGGCTGCGCGTAGTCCTTGAAGTCGATGCCGAAGTAGCCGATGCGCGGGTCGAGCTCGCGCGGACGGTAGCCGGCGTCGGGGAGCGGCATCAGGGAGATGTGCTGCCGCAGCGTGAACGCCCGTCCCTCGGGGACGATCTGCGAGACGACGCGGCCCGGACGACCGCTCGTCGCGAAGGTGAGCCAGGCATCGATCTCCGTGTTCTTCGGGAAGCTGCGGGTGAGCGCGGCATCGATGCTCGAGCGGTCGCGCGCGACGCCATAGCTCCCCTCGTTCGCCCGCTGCAGCGCGCCGCCGACGTCGAGCCAGTCGGTGAGCGCGAACTCGGTCGCGTCTATGAGAATTCGCTCGCGCTCGCTCGCGATCACCGGCAGCGCCGCGACGGTGCTCGGCGGGAACGCCTCGGCGACGGTGCGCGCGTGCGCGGGGTTGTCGGTGAAGGAGCTGCGGTAGCTCCAGTTCTCGAAGACGACGAGCACGTGATCGCCGCTGCGGTCGAAGCGCGCGATCTGCGAGAAGCCGTCCGCGCCGCGATCGATCCCGATCGGATTGGAGCCGAGCCCGGTGGCCTGCGAGGTGAAGAGGAGGGCGCGGAGGGAATCGTTAGGCAGCTCGAGGTAGAGCTTCCCCTTCGCGGCGTCGATGTAGACCGGGATCCAGCCGTCGCGGCGAGTCATCCCCGCCGTCTTCGCCGCGATGCTCGAAGGCGCCGCCGGCGAAGGCTGCTGGCTTGGCGCAGGTGACGTCGCGGTGGCGCAGCCGGCGACGATGAGGACGAGAGCGGCGGATCGGATCCGGGCGATCATGACAGGACGGGAAGGTGGGTCGCCAGTAATGTGGGGCGGGATGCGGACAACCGCCATTCCGTGGGAGAAGCGCACGAAGGCTCGCCCTGGCTGGGAATGAGAGCTCGCTGCGAATGACAGAAGGCACGAAGGGAGTGTTGAAAAACCCTTCGTGCCTTCGTGCCTTCTGTTTCAATCAGCAGGAGAAAGAGGGATCTCCATCGATCCCTTCGCGCCCTTTGTTGCTGCGGCCCGCGCGCTACCTGTCCGTCGTCCCGTGGAAGATCCCGGCGCGGATGCGCGCGGCCTTCGGCGAGGCGTTCGGGTCGATGGCGACGCTGCTCTGCGTGCGCGAAGCGAAGCGGAGGGCGCCGTTGACGGTCATCGTCTGTCCCGCGCGGCGAAGCTGGATCGGGAGCGCGCTCCCCTCGGCCGCCGAGCCGTACTTGGCGCGGAACTGCTCGCCGAAGTTCGCGTCCGAGATCCTGATGTCGCCCACCGAGACGAGGACGTCGCCCGTGCGGAGGCCCGCGGCGGCGGCCGCGCTTCCCTCGGCGATGCCGGTGACGCGCACGCCGCCGGAGTCCACTGCCGTGAAGATGCCGAGCCGCGGCTCGCGGATCGTGTCGGTGTGGAAGCGCAGCCCGGCGAGCGGGAGCAGCGTCGCCCACGGGTAGGGCTCGCGTCCGTCGACGTACTTCGCGTTGAATTCGGTGAAGCTCTTTCCTCCCGCGGCGCGGCTCACCGCGCCCCAGAAGTCGGTGCCCGTGAAGCCGCGCCCCTTCTTGTACGTCGTGTTGTACAGCTCGCGCATCACGTCGTCGAGCGAGCGGCGGTTGTCGCTCGCGTCGCGGATCATGATGTCGAGCATGAAGCCGGCGAGCGATCCCTTCGGATAGTAGAGGTAGCCCGTGCCGTCGGTCGGATGGATCCACGTCGAGAGCGACGCGTCTTCGAGCGCGACCGGGCGCGCGCTCTCGACCTCGGTGACCTTGCCCGACGTCGACTCG
>JABFXM010000151.1 GCA_013361745.1 Gemmatimonadaceae bacterium
GCCAGTTCGCTTCGAGATGCCCGTGACTCGCGACGATTGCGCGCCGAACCATCCCCCGGCAGGTCCGCGCGCTCATCTGTCATCGCTGACGGCGCTGCGGTTCTTTGCGGCGCTGCATGTGGTGCTCTTCCACGAAGCGCGCCCTCTCCTTCCGGACGGTCCGCTTCGCCAGTTCGCGGCGAACGGCTTCATCGGCGTGGGCCTCTTCTACGTCCTTTCGGGATTCATCCTCGCGTACACATACCTGGACCCGCGAGACGCGCAGCCGATCGAAAAACCGAAGTTCTGGCGGGCACGCTTCGCCCGGGTCTACCCGGTCTATCTGCTCGCGCTCGTTGTAGCGCTGCCGCTCTTCCTTCCCTGGGGAATACAGAAGCTGACGGCATCGGGAATGATCGAGCCGACCAAGGCGATCGTGACCGCCGTCGCGAACGTCGCGCTGCTGCAGGCCTGGCTCCCGCAGACAGTGTCCCAGTGGAATGCGCCGGGTTGGTCGCTTTCGGTCGAGGGATTCTTCTATCTGGTCTTTCCGGTCATCGCCGTGGCGCTGACACGGAAGACCAACAGAACGATCGCACTCTGGGCGGGAGCGGTGTGGCTGGCCGGGATGCTCGTCGCGCTCGTGTTCCTCGTCGCTCACCCCGAGATGTGGCGCGGGGGGGAACCTGCGGACGTCACGACAGGGCTGCTCTTTCTCAAGTTTGTCCCGCCGCAGCACCTTCCCGAGTTTCTGATCGGGACGGGCTGCGGGATCTTCTTCCTTCGGCGCAGCTCAGAGCGACGACCGTCCCTCGGCTCCCCCGCAGCGGTGTCGATGGCGGTGGCGCTCGTCCTGGGTGTGATACTCGCGGCACCTCGGCAGCTGCCATATCCGCTGCTGCACAGCGGAGTGCTCGCGCCGCTCTTCGCGCTGCTCATTCTGTCGCTTGCCAGTGAGCGAGGGCCGCTCGCCGCCATCCTGCAGCGTCCGACGTTGGTCCTGCTCGGCAAGGCGAGCTACGCGATCTACCTGCTCCACGAGCCGCTGGCGGCGATCATGTACAAGACTGCGTGGTCGCCATTTCGCGAGCTCGATCCCCGACTGCGGTTCGTCCTCTATCTCGGCGTTGTGATCGCAGTATCGGTGGCGGTGCTCTACTGGTACGAGGAGCCCGCGCGGCGTTTCATCCGCAATCTCGGCGGCCGCGGCGGTCGTCCCGCGCGACAGAAGTCCCAGGTCGCGCTGGGACCCGTGCCGGCGGAGAAATCCGGCTGAGGCGCGAGTCAGCTCGCTGCGGTTACCTTCGCCCCCGCCCTCCTCAATCGGCCCGCCGTCGCCTCGTCCACGCGCGCCCGGATCACGATCTCGTCGCCCTCCATCCGCTGGTCCAGCACCTCCGCCCCGCGGTGGATCTCGGCGAGCAGCTTCCCCTCCCCCGCCCCCAGCCGCACCTCCGCCACGTTGCTCCGCGCCCGCAGCGCGGCGACGAGCGCCCGCTTCAGCGGCTCCAGCTCCCCCTCGACCACCGTCGACACGAACACCGAGTTCGGCAGCAGGTTGCGAATCCGCTCGCGCATCGCAGCAAGCGTCGCGTCGTCGAGCTGGTCGATCTTGTTGAAGACGTGGAGCACGGGCTTCTCCTGCAGCCCGAGCTCGGCGAGCACCTGATCGACGACGACGCGCTGCTCCTCCCAGGTCGGGTGGCTCGCGTCGATCACGTGCAGCAGGAGATCGGCGTCGCGCGCTTCCTCCAGCGTCGCACGGCACGAGGCGACGAGCTGGTGCGGCAGCGTCCGCACGAAGCCGACGGTGTCGGTGACGAGCACCTTTCCATGCTCGCCGAGGTCCGCTTCGCGCGTCAGCGGGTCGAGCGTCGCGAAGAGGCGGTTCTCGACGAAGACGTCGCTCGCGCCGGAGAGCGCGCGGAGGATCGACGACTTGCCGGCGTTGGTGTAGCCGACGAGTGAGACACGGTACTCGCTCCGCCGCGACTGGCGCTGGATCTCGCGCTGTTTCTGGACGTCCTGCAGCCGCTCCTTCAGCAGCTTGATGCGGTGGTTGATCAGCCGCCGGTCGGTCTCGAGCTGCGTCTCACCCGGACCGCGCACGCCGATCCCGCCGCGGAACTTCTCGAGGTGCGTCCACATCCGCGTCAGCCGCGGCAACGTGTACTCGAGCTGCGCGAGCTCCACCTGCATCTTCGCTTCCGCGGTGCGCGCGCGCGTCGCGAAGATGTCGAGGATCAGCTCCGCGCGATCGACGACCCGCGTCGCGAGGATGTCCTCGATGTTCTTTCCCTGCGAGGGCGTGAGCTCGTCGTCGAAGATGACGAGCGACGCGTTGGCATCGCTCACGCGCTGGCGCAGCTCGTCGATCTTGCCCTTGCCCAGATACGTCGCCGAGTTGGGCCGGTCGATCTGCTGCGTCAGCTCGCCGACCACCTCCGCCCCGGCGGTGTCGGCAAGCGCGGCGAGCTCGCGCAGATGCTCGTCGAGGTGATGCTTGGCGCCGGTGCGCTTGCGCGGCGCCCCGACGAGCAATGCGCGCTCGGCGGGGGGGCGGAGGGAGATCGGTTCGCGTGCGATGGTGTGATACCCCTACTTGCTGAAGGAGACGGTGGGCGAGAAGCGGCCCGCCTTGTCATAGGGCACCGTGTAGTTGCCGAGCACCGTCGCGACGACGATGTCGCCGGTGACGCGGTAGGGGACGGAACCCATCGCGAGCAGCTGCTTCCCGGCGTTGCCGATGCCGGCGTAGGTGAAGTTCACCGGGAGCCGCACCTCGGTATCGCTCTTCTCGTTCATCGTCGTCCGCGAGTCGAGGGAGCCGGTCGCGAAGGAGACGGTGTCGACGAGGAGGTTGTACGTCACGCGCGTCGCGTCGAGCCGGAAGTTGTTCGGGTTGTGCACGTTCAACACGACGTCCACCGAACCGCCGGCGAGACCGAGTCCGGTCACCTTCACGTCCTTCACGGTGACGTCGGGCTGCGCGAACATCTGCTTGCCCATGCCGCCGCAGGCGCTCACCGTCGCCGCCGCGGCGACCGCGGCGACCATCATCATGCGTCGCATCTCACTTCCTCCACGTACAGGTTGAGAACTCAGTCCGACGACGTTTCACCGCTCTGCTGCTCCCGCTCCGCGCGCC
>JABFXM010000320.1 GCA_013361745.1 Gemmatimonadaceae bacterium
GCCTCGCCGTGCAGCCCCTGCCGCTCGAAGGTGTCGCCGAGGAGCGTCAGCCCCTCGGGACGCGCGGCGCCGCGGGTGAGGGCGCGGCTCGCCTCGGCCGCGGCGCGGTCGTAGAGGCCCTTCGTGAGGTAGTCCGCCGCCATCGCGTACGGATCCGCCTCCGCCATCCCCGCCTGCGGCGCGGGGGTCGGCGTCAGCTCGGTGAACAGCGAATCGAGCAGTCGCGGGTCGAAGGCGAACTCCTCGACCGACTCCGTCGTCCGTTCGATCCCGCCGAGATCCGGCGAGATCGACAGCTCCGGATCCTCGTCCTCGAGATCGATGGCCAGCTCGACCTTCTGCGGGACGTAGTACGGGTCGAGCTCGAGGGCGCGCTTCGTCTCGCGCACCGAGCCGTCGAAGTCGCCGAGGTTCGAGAGCGCGAAGCTCAGGTTGTAGTGCGCCTCGGCGTACTCCGGCTTCGCCTGGATGGCGCGCGCGAAGGCGTTGCGCGCGTCCTCGTACTTCTTCAGCTCCGCGAGCACGAGGCCGATCCCGTTCCAGGCGACGGGGTGCTCCGGCTCCGCGTTCAGCACCTGGCGGAACGCCTCGAGCGAGAGCTGCAGCCGCTTCAGCTTGAAGAGGAGCAGCGCGAGGTTGAGCCGCGCCTTGCTGAACGTCGGCTGCGCGTCGAGCGCGCGGCGGAACGCCTCGATCGCGTACTCCGTGTCGCCGGCGTGATATGCCGCGACACCGAGATTGTTGTACGCGAGCGCGTACGCCGGGTCGGCCGTGATCGCGTTGCGGTAGCTCTCCGCGGCCTCGGCGAAGTGCCCTTCCTGGTGCAGCGCGATCCCGCGCTCGTTCCAGAGCTTGGGACTCGTGTTGTTCTTCTGGAGGAGCTCCGAGTACAGCGCGATGGCGGCGTTCGTGTCCTTCCTGAGGAGATGGACCTCGGCCATCGCCTGCTGCACGAGCTCGCGCTCCTCGCCGCGCTCGAGCGCGAGCCCGTACTCGCGCAGCGCCTCGGGGTAGTACCCCTTCTGGCGCATCGCCAGGCCGAGGTTGAAGTGCGCGAGCTGCCCTTCTCCGCTGACCTGCATCTGCTCGCCGGACATCAGGCGCACGGGCGTCATGCGCGACGCCCGCGACTCCTCCGGCGTCCGCCCCGCCTGCTCGAGGGAGAGGTTCGCCTGCGCGCGGGAGAGCGTCGGGTTGAGCTGGATCGCGCGCTTCGTCGCGACGCGCGCCTCCTCGTGCCGGCCCATGTCGCCGAGCACGAAGCCCATGAGGTAGTGCGCGTCCGGATTGTCCGGATTCAGCTCGATCGCGCGTTTCAGCGCGGAGAGCGCCTCGTCGTTGAGGCCGCGGTTGTAGACGACCTCGCCGATGTAGAAGTGGACGACGGAGCTGTTCGGGTCGAGGGCGAGCGCGCGCTCGAACCACATCTGCGCCTGCTCGAGATCGCCCCCCGCCTTCTCGGCGAGGCCGAGCTGCACGATCGCGCCGAGATCGTTGGGGTGATGGCGCAGCAGCTCGTTGAACTCGCGGACCGCGTCGGCGAGATGGCCGATGAGGGCGTAGGCCCGGCCGAGCTCCCAGCGCGCGTCGCGGTCGCCCGGCGCGCTGCGGAGCTTCTCCTTCAGCTCACCGACGCGGCGGTCGTAGTAGCCGGTGGTGAAGTACGCGATCTCCAGGTTGCGCTGGGCGACCTGCATCTTCGCGTCGAGCTCGAGGGCGCGCATGAACGCGCCCACCGCCTCCTCGTAGAGCCCCTTGTTGTAGTAGAGGACTCCGAGGTTGTTGTGCGCCCCCGCGTCGGACGGGTCGATACGTCGGGAGAACGACCGGAGAACATCCCGATCGCGCTCGGACGTCAGGGCGGCGGCGGCCATCCCGGACCGTTAGGCGACCCGGACGGCCTTCAGGATCGCCTGGAGCGAGGCGTAGTCGGGCAGGAGGAGGAAGAAGCCGCGCAGACGCTCGCCGATGTCCTGGAGGTAGAACTCGCTCTCGACGCAGAACACGTAGTCGCGGTCGCTCCCGAACTGCAGATACGCGGTGGTGAGCACCGCGTCCGACATGTCCACGGCCAGGCTCGGCGGCGAGGGGAGCAGCATCAGCCCCATGAAGTCGCTCAGCGCGTTCATGTAGGCGCCGCTGAGGATGTTCCCCGCCTCCTTGATCGCCGACTGCTCCAGCTCCCCGAGGTCGGTGGACGTCCCCTGGGCGCGGCGCAGCATCATCTCCGAGAGACGGATCGCCGTCGGCTTCGGGAAGACGAGCAGCGTTCGACCGGTGAGATCACCGAGCATGTGCATCAGCACCGCCGCCACCGGCTCCTCGGGACCCGAGACCTGCGGCGGGACCTCCTCGAGGCGCGCGACGTTGATCGTCGGCACGCTGATCATGATCGTGCCGCCCGTCATCTGCGAGAGCGCCGTCGCCGCGTGACCGGCGCCGATGTTCGCGACCTCGCGGAGCGCGTCGAGCTGTATGGCCTTCAACGACCGAATGTCTTCCATGTAGTCCTCAGAGCAGACTGCTGACGTCGACGATGAGCGCGGGCGCGCCGTCGCCGAGGATTGTCGCGCCGCTGAACAGCGCGAGACCGCCGCGAACACCGTCGAACTGCTTCACCACGATCTCCTGCTGTCCCGCGAGCTCGTCGACGATCAGGCCCGCGCGCCGTTCGCCCATCTCGATCACGATCACCTGCTGCGCCTTGCGATCCGTCGCCGCGAGCCCGAGCAGCTCGCGCATCCGCAGCAGCGGCAGCACGTCGTCGCGCAGCACGAGCACCTCCCGTCCCTTCACCTGGCGCAGCTGCGCCGACTTCAGCTCCACCGTCTCGTTGACGTGCGTCATCGGCAGCGCGTAGAGCTCGCCGTCCACCCGCGCGAGGAGCGCGCGGACGATCGCGAGCGTCAACGGCAGCCGCACCGTGACCGTCGTTCCCTGCAACGGCACCGAGCGGATCTCGACGAGACCGCCCAGCGCGCGCACGCGCGTCTGCACCGCATCGATGCCGACGCCGCGTCCGGAGATGTCCGTCACCCGCTCCGCGGTCGAGAACCCCGGGCGCGAGATCAGGCGAATCAGTTCGTCGTCCGACAGCTCGGAGCGGCCCGCCTCGACGAGCCCCGCGTCGCGCGCCTTCTGGAGCACCCGGTCGCGGTCGATTCCCTTGCCGTCATCCGACACACGAATGACGATCGCCGAGCGATCTCGCATCGCCTCGAGGCGCAATCTTCCCTCGGCGGGCTTGCCGAGCCGCTTGCGTTCCTCGGGGGTCTCGATGCCGTGGTCGATCGCGGTGCGGAGGAGGTGCACCACCGGGTCGCCGATCTCGTCGAGCAGCGAGCGATCGAGCTCGATCTCCTTGCCCTCGATCGTGAAGTCGATGTTCTTGCCGAGGGTGCGCGCGGAATCGCGCACGAGGCGCGGAAAGCGGTCGAAGACCTGCCAGACCGGCACCATCCGGCTGGTCATGATCTCGTCCTGCAGGTCGCTGATGAGCCGCGACGCCTGCGTCACCGTCTCGTCGAGCGCGCCGTCGCCGAGCGTCGCCGAGAGCTGCGTGAGTCGCCCGCGGGTGATCACCAGCTCGCCGATGAGGTTCATCAGGTTGTCGAGCCGGCGCAGGTCGATGCGGACGTTGCGGTTCGTGCGTGCCGCGTCGCCGTTTCCGGAAGCGCCGTTGCCGTTGCCGTTAGGCGCCGCCGCCGACCCCTGACCCCCGACCCCTGACCCCTGGGCTCCGGCCCCCGACCCCTGGCCTCCGGCCCCCGACCCCTGGGAAACCTCCACCCCGGACACGTCACCGAGCCCCGCGACGAGCTGCTTCACCTGCGCCGGCGTCTGCTCGGTCACCACGCGCAACGCGAAGTCGGCGCCGAACTTCTCCTCCTTCATCTCATCGAGCGGCGGCACCATCGCTTCGACGGTGCCGATGGCGCGCAGCGCCTGCACGACCATGAACGCCCGCACCCCGCGCAGCGGCGCGTCGGTCGCGATCGCGACGCGCACGAGCAAACCGGCGCCCGGCGGCACCGCGGCCGCCCACTCTGAAGCGTCCGGCACCACGAACGCCGTCGAGGTCCGTCGATTCGGCGCCGACCCCTGACCCCCGACCCCGGACGCCTGCGCCGCCGCCGTCCCCTGCACGGCGCGAAGCCGTGCGAGCGGCGACGCGACATCGATCTCCCCCTCGCGTCCCGCGACGGAAAGCCCGACCGCGACCTCGAGCGCGTCGGCGGAGGTGAACAGCGCGTCGATGATCTCGGCGCTCACCTCGCGCGCGCCCGTGCGCAGCGTGTCGAGCAGCGTCTCCAGCTCGTGCGCGAGCTCGGCGACCTGCACGTACCCCATTGTCGCGCTCATACCCTTCATGGTATGAACGGCGCGAAAGAGCGCGTTCACCGGCTCCGCGGAGTCGGGCGCGCGCTCCAGCTCGAGGAGTGCGTGATTGATCGCCGATAGATGCTCCTGACTTTCCGTCAGGAACAGGTCGGCGTAGCGGGACGTATCCACCGGTCGGGCGGTGGCGCGAGTGAGCGGGCGCTAGCCCGCGGTCACCCGAGCACGCGCTGGACGGCCTCGAGGACGCGGCTCGGCTGGAAGGGCTTCACGACGAAATCCTTCGCCCCCGCCTGGATCGCCTCGACGACCAGCGCCTGCTGACCCATGGCGCTGCACATCAGCACCTTGGCGTTCGGGTCGAACTTCGTGATCTCGCGGACCGCGTCGATCCCGCCCATGTCCGGCATGACGATGTCCATCGTCACCAGATCCGGACGCAGCTGCTTGTACTTCTCGACCGCCTGGAGACCCGTCTCGGCCTCGCCGACGATCTCGAAGCCGGCCTGGGTGAGAATGTCTCCCACCATCGTCCGCATGAAGATCGCGTCGTCGCAGATCAGTACCGTATGACTCACCGTATTCCTCGCTATTAGAGCAGTGCTTGCCGTGCCAACGTGATCACGTCGAGCAGGATCACCACGCGTTCGTCGTTCAGCCGTCCCATGCCGCGCACGATCCCGCCGCGCGCGTCGTCCGCCGTCGCGGACTCGATCTCGTCCTCGGAGAGCGGACGCACGTCCATCACGTCGTCCACCGCGATCCCGACGAGCTTCGTTCCCAGCTCGGCGAGGATGATCGAGCCGTCCCCCTTCGCCGCGTCCCGGCCGAGCCGGCGCCCGAGGTCGAGCACCGTCACGATCGTTCCGCGCAGATTGATCAGACCGCAGACGAACGCGGGCGCTCCCGGCAACCGCGTCGCGCGCCGCTGCGGGATGATCTCGCGCACGGTCGCGATGTCGCAGCCGTAGGTCTGGTCCCCGAGGGCGAAGAGCAGCACGCGGATCACCGATGTCGGCGCCGCGATCGGCTCAGCTGTCGTCCCGGTAGAAGCCAAGGTATTCGAGCAGATCAGGGTGATCCCGCGGTATCCCGCCTTTCTCTCCCGCGACCGCGAGCAGCGACTGCGTCAGATCCGGCGGCAGCGGCGCCCGCAGGTCCATCGCCTTCCCGGTGACCGGGTGCTGGAAGCGCAGCCACGCCGCGTGCAGGAAATGCCGCCGCGCCGGCAACGCCACGAGCTTCCGTCCACCCCCGCCTCCGTAGGTGTCGTCACCGACCACCGGATGCCCGAGCGAGGCGAGATGGACGCGGATCTGATGCGTGCGTCCGGAGTGCAGGTGCGCGCGCAGCAGGTCCACCGAGTCGAACCGGGCGAGCCGGACGAAGTCCGTCCGCGCCGGTCGTCCGCTATTGACGATTGCCATGCGCGTTCGGTCTCGCGGATCGCGTGCGAGCGGCCTGTCGACGCTGACGCGGTCGGCGTCGAGGTGCCCCCAGCACAGCGCGGCGTAGCGCCGGCTGATCTTCCGGGCCGCGAGCGCGGCGCCGAGGACGCGGTGGGCGCGGTCGCTCTTGGCCACGAGGAGCAGCCCCGAGGTGTCCTTGTCCAGCCGGTGAACGATCCCCTCCCGGTCCTCCCCACCCTCGCTCGACAGCTCCCCGCCCCGCCCCTTGAGGGCGTTGACGAGCGTCCCGGTCCAGTTGCCGGGGGCCGGATGCACGACCATCCCCGCGGCCTTGTTCACCACGAGCAGGTCGTCGTCCTCGTAGACGACGTCGAGGGGAATCTGTTCGCCGGCCACCTCGCGTCCGGGGGGCGGCGGGATCTCGACGTCGATGCGGTCCCCCGTCTCCGGGCGATAGCTCGCGCGCTCGCGCTTCCCGTTCACGAGAACGTTCCCGTTCGCGATCAGCGTCGCGGCCTGGGTGCGCGAGATGTCGATCGCGTGCGCGACGTAGCTGTCGAGGCGCGACTGCTGCGATTCCGCGGCGCCGACCTCCAGCTGGTGCCGCGCCGACTCGCGCGGACGGGGGCCCGTCATGACGGGCTCAGGCCGCGACGCTGCTGCTCGTGCTGCGCGCCCGGCGCTCCTCGCTCCAGAGGATGAGGACGAGGAGCACCGCACCGACGCTGACGGCGGAGTCGGCGACGTTGAACACCCAGAAGCGGTGCTCGCCCAGCCCGACGTCCACGAAGTCCACGACACCCTGCGTCCACCGCAGCCGGTCGACGAGATTGCCGATCGCGCCGCCGCAGATCAGCCCGAGCGCGAACAGCTTCCACCCCTCGGCGGGCGAGGCGTTGTGCGCCATCCGCACGAGCACGAAGAGGATCGCGAGGGCGAGCGCGGTGAAGATCCAGCGCGACGCCTCGCCGACGGTGGTGCCGAAGGCGGCGCCGCGATTGAAGACGAGGGTGAAGCGCACGACGTCGCCGAGCACGTCGTGCGGAATCCCGTAGGCGAGCCGCGACATCACCATCCGCTTCGTGACGACGTCCGCCGCCACGACGAGAATCCCGGTCAGCCAGAAGACCGGGCGCCGGAGCGCGCTCAGACCGTCCCCCCGTGCTCCACGAGCACCGGGCGGACGTCCTCGCTCGGCGGCGCATCCGAGGGGACGGAGGCCGGGATCTGCCGCGCGCTCTCGCGGTCCTCGCGCCAGAGCACCACCGCGAGCAGCACGGCGCCCGTCGTGACGGCGATGTCCGCGACGTTGAAGGTCGGCCAGCGCCAGTCGCGCGAGCCGATGTCGATGAAGTCCACGACCCCGCGCGACGAGCGGAGCCGGTCGATGAGGTTGCCGACGGCGCCAGCCGTCACGAGCGCGAGCGCGAGCACGCGCGTCCGGTCGCCACGGCGCGTGCCGCGGAAGAGCCGCCAGAGAATTCCGAGCGCGGCGAGCGTGAGGACGGAGAAGACGACGCGCGAGTAGTCGCCGACGTGGATCCCGAATGCGGCGCCGGGATTGTAGACGAGCGTCAGCCGTACCGTCTCGCCGACCACCGGATGGGGGATGTGCTCGGGGACGAGCGCGTACGCCGCGATCGCCTTCGTCACGAGGTCGAGCATCACGACGGTGAAGGCGATCGGCCAGAAGAACGCGCCGTTAGGCCACACGAACGGCGGGGCCGCGGCGGACAGCTCCGCCGCGGCGGCGTCGTCAGGCGCTCTTCTTTCCATCTTCCTCGCGCTGCTTGCAGGCGATGCAGAGCCGCGCGTGCGGCAGCGCGTCGAGGCGGTCGAAGTCGATGTCCTCGCCGCAGCTGTGACACTTGCCGAAGGTCTCGGGCGAGCGATACAGCCGGCGGAGCGCCTGGTCGATGTGCCAGAGGAAACGACCTTCCTGGCTCGCGAAGAGGAAGGCTTTCTCGCGCTCCATCGCGTCCGTGCCCTGGTCCGCCATGTGGAAGGAGTAGCTGCTCAGATCTCCGTCCGATTCCTGCGACGCCTCGTCGTGGTGGCCGAGCTCCTTGAGGACGCGCTTGCGCTCCTCGAGCAGGCGCTTCTCGAAGTGCTGGAGCTGCTTCTTCGCCATCGGCTTCGACTTCGCGCCCTTCGTGCCGCTCTGCTGTGTTGCCATGATCACGAAACCCTGGTTAGGGCGATACGGAGCTCGAGACCGTCGAGGTCGAGCGTCTGCGCCGCCGGGTACTCATCTCCCTTGCCCTCCCCCACGAACACTGCCGGCGCCAGCGTCTCGCGCCCGATGTGCTCGCGGTACTCACGAACCGCGCCGACCAGCTCGGCGTTCCCGTCGATCGACAGGTGGATCCGGTCGCTCACCGCGAGCCCCGTCTCCTTCCGGAGCCGCTGCACCGCGCTCACCACCTCGCGCACGATCCCTTCCGCCCGCAGCTCGGGCGTCACCGCCGGATCGATCGCCGCGAAGTAGCCGTTCCGCTCCGCGACCACCAGCTCCCCCGACGCCCGCCGTACGATGCTCAGATCATCCATCTCGAGGAACCGCGTCTGTCCGTCGACGCTCAGCTCCAGCGGCTCGCCGCTCTCGAAGGCCCGCAGCTGCTCGGCCGAGAGCGCCGCCACGCGCTTCGCCGCATCCGGGGTCGACTTGCCGAACTTCTTACCCAGGGTGCGGTAGTTCGGTTTCGCTTCCAGCGTCACGAGTTTGTCCGCCGACGTCGCGAGCTCGGCTCGTTTGACGTTCAGCTCCGCCTCGAGTAACGGCAGAAGCCCGCGAACCTCCTCCATTTCGGCCTGACGCACGACGCAGACGACGCGCGACAGCGGCTGGCGAACCTTGCGGACGAGTACGTTCCCCGTCTTCTGCGCCGCCTCCTCGCGCGCCGCGCGCCCCAGCGTCGACAGCGTGCGGATCGCCTCCATCGCGTCCTCGAGCCCCGGCGACGCGACCGACGGCGTGTCGAGCACGAACGACGCGAGGTGCACCGACTCGCCCGTCAGCTCGCGATGGATCCAGTCGCTGATGAACGGCGCGAAGGGCGCGAGCAGCCGGCAGGCGCCGACGAGCACGGTGTGCAGCGTCGCGAACGCGGCGCGGTTGTCCTCGGTGTCCACCTCGTAGAAGCGCGCGCGCGTCAGGCGCACGTACCACTTCGAGACATCCTCGTCGATGAAGCTCATCGCGAGCCGCGCGGCCTCAGTCGCCTCGAAGCGCAGCAGATGGCCATCGCACATCCGCGTCACCGTCTCCAGCCGCGAGAGGATCCAGCGGTCGATCACCGGGCGCGCCGCGGGCACCGGATCGGCCTCCGACGGCTCCCACCCGAAGTTGGCGTACTGCGCGAAGATCCCCGAGTAGATGTTGCGCAGGGTGAGCAGGAGCCCGCCGGCGGTCGCACGGATCTGCGCCTCGTCGAAGGAGCGCGGCATCCACACCTGACTCGAGGCGATGAGGAAGAGCCGCACGGCGTCCGCGCCCTGGCGCTCGACGACCGCCCACGGGTCGACCGCGTTCCCCGCGCTCTTCGACATCTTCTTTCCCTGCGCGTCGAGCACGAGGTCGTTCACGACGACCGTTCGATACGGCGACGCCGCGACGCTCGACACCGTCGCGCCGAGCGGCACGCCGTTGTTCGGCAGCGCGTCACCGAGTCCCGTCGCGATCGCGAGCAGCGAGTAGAACCACCCGCGCGTCTGGTCGACGCCCTCGGCGATGAAGTCGGCGGGGAAGTTCCGCTCGAACTCGTCCTCGTTCTCGAACGGGTAGTGCCACTGCGCGAAGGGCATCGACCCGGAGTCGAACCAGGTGTCGATGACTTCGGGCACGCGGCGCATCGTCCCGCCGCAGCGCGGTTCGCTGCACTTCCAGGCGTAGCGATCGACGTGCGGCTTGTGCGGATCGAAGTCGCCCGGCAGCGCCGCGCCGCTCTTCTCGGCAAGCGTCGCGTAGCTGTCCACCGCCTCGACGTGCGAGGGATCGGCGTCGCAGAGCCAGATCGGAAGCGGCGTTCCCCAGTAGCGGTCGCGCGAGATCGCCCAGTCGATGTTGTTCGTCAGCCACTCGCCGAAGCGACCGGTGCCCACTTCCTCCGGATGCCAGTCGACGTGCGCGTTGCGCGAGAGCATCGCGTCGCGGTACGCCGTCGTGCGGACAAACCAGGAGGTGCGCGCGTAGTAGAGCAGGGGCGTCTTGCAGCGCCAGCAGTGCGGGTACGAGTGCCGCAGCGTCCCCGCCTTCCAGAGGACGTCGCGCTTCTTCAGCTCCTCGATGATGAGCGGGTCCGCCTTCTTTACGAACTGACCACCCACGATTGGCATCGTGGGTGGGAACTCGCCTTTGAGATCGACCGGCTGCACGAAGGCGAGGCCATTGCGCTGCGCGGCGGCGTAGTCGTCGGCGCCGAAGGCGGGCGACATGTGCACGACGCCGGTGCCGTCGGTCGCGGACACGAAGTTCTCGACGACGATGATGTGACGGGCTCCCTCGCTCGGGAACTCGACCCAGTCGAGCGGGCGCGTGTAGCGCCACCCGGCCATCTCCGATCCAGCGAAGCCGTGCACGCGATCCCAGCGATCGGCCCAGTCCTCGCCGAGCACCGCGGCGACACGCTCCTGCGCGAGGATGACGGTGCGCTGGTCGCCCTGCTTCCGCCGCAGCTCGACGTAGGTGAGCTCGGGGTGCACCGCGAGCGCGGTGTTCGAGACGAGCGTCCACGGCGTCGTCGTCCAGACGAGGATGCGCCGCATCGAGCGGCCGTCCTCACGCGTCGCCACCGGCCCGTCGGAATCGACCACGTCGAGCGCGACGAACACGCTCGGGTCGTCGACGTCCTCGTACCCCTGCGCGACCTCGTGGCTCGAGAGCGCGGTGCCGCAGCGCGGGCAGTACGGGAGGATCTTGTGGCCGCGGTACAGCAGGTCGCGCTGGTACAGCGTCGCCAGCGCCCACCAGACGCTCTCGACGTACTCGTGCGAGTAGGTGACGTACGGATGCTCGTAGTCGAGCCAGTACGCGGTGCGCTGCGAGAGCTTCTCCCAATCGCCGCGGTACTTCCAGACGCTTTCGCGGCAGAGCCGGTTGAACTTCTCGACGCCAACCTCCTCGATCTGCTGCTTGCCGCTGATGCCGAGCTGCTTCTCGACCTCGATCTCGACGGGGAGGCCGTGCGTGTCCCACCCCGCCTTCCGCGAGACGCGATAGCCCTTCATCGCGCGATGGCGGCAGAACAGATCCTTCACCGTGCGGGCGAAGACGTGATGGATCCCCGGCCGCCCGTTCGCGGTCGGCGGTCCTTCGAAGAACACGAAGGGCTCGCCCTCCTCGTTCGCGGCGAGAGTCTGCTCGAACAGCTTCGCGCTGCTCCAGCGCTTGAGCATCTCCTTCTCGAGGTCGTCCGCGCTCCGCTCCGCGGGGAGAGGACGATAGCGCACGTCGGTCATCGCGTCGCTCACAGCTGCTCCATGACGCCGCGGACGACCGCGGTCAGCTTCGGTTCCGCGACGCTCGCGACGCCGAGGATCTTCTCGAGCGTCGCCGGCTCGAGGGCATCGGGCAGGCACTGGTCGGTGATGATCGACAGCCCGAGCACGCGCATCCCCGCGTGCTTCGCCACGATCACCTCCGGCACCGTCGACATCCCGACGACGTCCGCGCCTAACGTGCGCAGCATCCGGTACTCGGCGCGCGTCTCCAGGTTCGGCCCGGCGACGGCGACGTAGACGCCCTCACGCAGCACGATCCCCGCCTTCAGCGCGACCGCGCGCGCGATGGCGCGGAGGTCGGCGTCGTACGGCTCCGACATGTCGGGGAAGCGCGGCCCGAGGCGGTCGTCGTTCGCGCCGACGAGCGGGTTGTCGCCGAGCAGGTTCAGATGGTCGGCGATGAGCATCAGGTCGCCGGGCGCCCAACGCGGGTTCATCCCCCCGCAGGCGTTGCT
>JABFXM010000365.1 GCA_013361745.1 Gemmatimonadaceae bacterium
GACGCCCGGCTCTCGCGGCAGCTCGATGCGGCGACCGCGGCACGCGTCACCGCGATCGTCGATCATGCGCGAGCGACCTCGCTTCCGACCGAGCCGTTGATCGACAAGGCGCTCGAGGGAGCACGCAAGGGCGCGGCGCCGGCGCGGATCGTCGACGCGGTGACTGCGCTCGCCGCGCGCCTGGACACGACGCGGGTCGCGCTCGGCCCGGCGTCGACCGAGTCCGAGCTCGTCGCGGGCGCGAGCGTGCTGCAGGCGGGAGTCTCTATCCCGGTGCTGCGTGCGCTGCGCGCGGCGCGCGGAGCGAAGTCGCTCGCCGTGCCGCTGGTGGTGCTCGGCGACCTGGTGACGCGCGGAGTGCCTGGTGATACCGCGAGCGCGCTCGTGCTGCTCGTGGCGCGCGAAGGACTCGGCGACGAGACGCTGCTGGCGATCCAGCGCGACGTGCAGCGCGACGTGCATGAGGGAGCGCACCCCGCGACGGCCGCGGCGATTCGTGCCCGCGGTGCGGTGAACGGCGGCGGAACCCGACTGCGCCCGGTGCACGGCGGAATGACCGCAGGCGCGTCGAGCCTCGCTCCGGGCGCAAATCGCCCAGCCTCCGCGAAGCCGTCGACCACGGGGTACTGAGTGCGGGGCGCGGCGCGGCGGCTCATCACGTCGGTGATCGCCGTTTGCGCCTTCGCCGCGCCCGCGAGGGCGCAGACGAGCGGTTATCTCGATATCGATGGGGCGTGGGTGGCACCGTGGGACGCCGGCGTGCACCACGGGCTGGCGATGAGCGTCGCGCCCGCCATCCGCCACGACTGGCGCCGGTTCAGTCTCGCGAGCGAGGGCGCGGCGACCGTTTCCGACCCGACCCACTCCTTCCTCCAGAACACCGTCACCGGGTCGGTCCGCTCCAGCGAGTGGCGCCGGATCAACTTCGAGGGGGCGCTGGTGGCCGGTGGGCTGGCCTACCACAGCGACGGCTTCCGGACGATCGGGACGGAGAACGTGCCCATCGCGCGTCGCCTGTTCCAGCTGCAGGCGCGCGGGCGCGCGGACCTCGCGCTCGAGAAATGGGGATTCTCGCTGACGACGACCGCCGGGGAGAACTACGGTGGCGCGGTGCGGCAGCCGTGGGGTGTCGAGGCCGGGATGACGCGCGAGCTGGGCCGGGTTCTGCTCTACGCGGCCGCGCGCGCCGACCGGTTTCGCGAATACGACACCGTGCGCGTCTACGAGCCCGGAACCGGTGATCCCATCTACGCGTCGTACGCGCTCAGCGGCGCGCCGACCATCGAGGAATACCGCACGGTGCAGCCGCTGCTGACGATGACCGCGGGTGGCACCGTGGCGATCGGTCGCGCGGAGCTCACGAGCGAGCTCGGAGTTCAACAGGGGCGCCGGCTCGTCGACCCGGCGCGTCCGCGCCTGCGACAGGCCTGGCGTGAGCTCATCGCCTCGATGGCGGCGACCTACCGCGTCGCGCCGCGAGTCCTCGTGCGGCTCGGCGCCGGCGTCTATCCGACGGACTACATCCGGCAGCTGCCGCGAGGAAAGTTCATCTCGATCGGGCTCCGTCTCGAGCGCGGAAGGCGGCAGCCGGTGGACTGGTACCTGCCGCCGGAGGTTCCCGCCTTCCGCATCGACACGATCCCCGGAGGCGCACGCGCGATCCGGGTGCGCGCGCCGCGCGCGCTGAAGGTCGAGATCAGCGGCGACTTCACCGACTGGACGCCGCTTCCGATGCGCCGCGTGAAGGGGGGCGAGTGGGAAGCCGTGCTACCCATCGCGCCCGGCACCTACCGGGTGAGCGTGCGCGTGGACGGCAGTCCATGGTCCGCCCCCCCGGGGTTGATCGCCGTGGCGGACGAGTTCAATGGAGAGGTCGGGCTCATCGTCATCCGATGAGCGGACCGGTAGGCCGTGCTGCGGGCGACGGTCGCGCTCGCTGACGACGTGGCCCGACGCGTGCAGAGCAGACACGACTACGGCGCGTGACGCCGTGGCTTCCGGAGGCTACGAATGCGGATCTCGAAGATCGCGGCGGTCGCCGTGCTGGCGACCACTGGAGCGTGTGCGCGGTTCAGCGGTGCGCCGAACGGCGACAGCATCACCACGACCGTGGGCACGAATCGTCAGACCACGATGGAGACGGCGCGCACGGAGCTCATGCATCATGGCTTCACCGTGACGCGGGTGGGCGATCAGATGCTCGTGACGGCGCCGCGCCCCGTTCCCGAATACCTGCGCGAGGTGTCGACGGCCAGGCCCGGGCCGGGACAGCAGTGGTTCCTCGTCGTCGAGTCGAGCGACGTTCGCTTCTTCCGCGGCACGCACCTTCGCGTTTCGGGCTATCTCATGCCGCCCGGCGCCGGGACAGCCGCGGCCGTGAGGAACGGCAAGCGCCTCGACCAGAACGCGATCCCCATCACGCAGCAGAACCCGCGTCTCTTCCGCGAGGTGCAGGCGGCGGCTGGCTGGATCGAGTCCGAAGCGCAGCGCTCCAACAAGAAGAAGTAGCCGGGGGCGGTCATCCGCCCGACGCTGCGGTGTCGGGCGCGCTCTCGGGGCGCAGCGCGTCGAGCGTGTAGCGCGAGCCGGGATTCCAGAGAAGCCATTCGCGGATCCCGGCATCGTACCCGGCCCTGATCTGCGCGCGCACCTCCGTCGCGCCGTAACGCGGTGGTCCGAGGGTGAAATCCTGGTACCAGGGGACGATCCGCGCGGCGCCGGGGATCGGCGCGCTGCGACGCTTCGCGTCGCGCAGCGCGTGGGCCAGCACCTCGTACGGGTGCGCGTTGGGGTTGCCGATACCGTAGCTGCCGGGCGCGTAGTGGGACGGATAGGTCATCGGCAGCACCACGTCGGCGCGATCGACGAACATCTCCCACCGCTGCCCGATCCCCATGTCGGTCGTGTCGGTCGCGGTCAGGCCGAAGACGTCGATCGTCATCGGGACGCCGGCGGCGGCGACCCGGCGTCGCACCATCCCGAGCTGGTCGCGAATCACCTGTGCGCGGACGCGTCCATTCGCCAGCGGAAAGGTCGCCTCGCGGATGAGCCGCTTCTCGTCGGGGAATCGAACGTAGTCGAACTGCACCTCGCTGAAGCCGAGG
>JABFXM010000439.1 GCA_013361745.1 Gemmatimonadaceae bacterium
TGCTGCGCGCCGTGTGCAGCGTCGCGGTGGCGCCGCTGTCCGGCGCCGACACGTCGCCGCCCGACGCGCGGCAGCGCGCGACCAGCGACTCGGCGTAGCTCGCGCTGAACAGCTCGCGCCCCGTCGACTTGGGCGGCTCGGCGGCGAAGTATGGCGCGGCAAGCAGTTCGTCGACGACGCGTTCGACCGGCCAGCCCCGCGAGGCGAGGCGCCCGTCGACGTCGAAGGGCAGCGAAGGCTCCACGAGACGCGTGACGGCGTCGATGACCGCGACCCCGGGTCCCGTGTCGAAGGCGCGCACCGCGCGCAGGTCGCCGTCAGGCGGGACGACGGTGACGTTGCCGATGCCGCCGATGTTCTGCAGCGCGCGCCAGCCATTCTCCTTCGCGAAGAGCAGCGCGTCGGCGATCGGCACGAGCGGCGCGCCCTGCCCGCCAGCGGCGAGGTCACGAACGCGGAAGTCGGCGACGACGTCGACTCCGGTGCGCTCGGCGATGACCGCGCTCTCGCCGAGCTGCCAGGTGGAGTGCCCAGGCTCGTGCCAGATGGTCTGGCCGTGCGACGCGACGGCGGCGATCTCGGCGCGCGACACACCCGCCTCGGCGATGCAGGCGATTGCGGCGTCGGCGAGCCAGCCGCCGAGATCGAAGCCGATGCGGCAGTACGCGGCGGGCGTCGCACCGGTGAGGGCGCTCGTCAGGCGCGCCCGCTGCTCGGCGCCGTACGAGCGCGTGAGCCAGGCGAGGAGCTCGAGCGTCGTGCGTCCGTTCGGCTCGTCGGTGAAGCGCACCGCGGCGGCGGTGATTCCGTCGAGCGAGGTGCCCGACATGAGGCCGACGACGACGCCGGAGCTGCGCGCGACGCGCGGCGCGCTCATCGCACCGGCGGCGGCGGGCCGGGGATCACGCGGCGGACCACGCCGCCCCCCTTCGCGAGCGCGGCCTCGGCCCCCTCGCGATCAATGCCTAACGCGTTCATGACGATCGCGGTCTTCACGCTGCCGCCCGACGCCGCGAGCAGCTCCTTCGCCCGCGCGCGATCGACGCCGCAGACCTCGACGAGGATGCGCTCGCTGCGGTCGCGCAGCTTGTTGTTGGTGGCGCGGAGATCGACCATCAGGTTGCCGTACGTCTTGCCGATCCGGATCATCGCGCCGGTGGAGATCGTGTTGAGCACGAGCTTCGTCGCGGTGCCCGCCTTCATGCGCGTCGAGCCGGTGACGATCTCGGGTCCGGTGATCGGAACGATCGCGACGTGCGCGAGCGCGAGCACCTCCTTCGGCGGCGGCGTGCAGGCGACGATGCCGACACGCGCGCCGAGCTCGCGAGCCCGCGCCATCGCGCCGCGAACGTAGGGAGTGCCGCCCGACGCCGCGATCCCGACGAAGAAGTCGCGCTCGCCGATCGCGAGCGCGTCGACGTCGCGCGCGCCGCCTTCGGGGCTGTCCTCGGCGCCTTCCTGTGCGCGGAGGAGCGCGTCGTACCCGCCGGCGATGAGGCCGCGCACCATGTCGAAGGAGACGCCGAAGGTCGGCGGGCACTCGGAGGCATCGAGCACGCCGAGCCGGCCGGAGGTGCCCGCGCCCGCGTAGACGAGGCGGCCGCCGCGGCGGAAGCAATCCTCGGCGATGGCGACCGCCTCGGCGATGCGCTCCTTCTGCGTCGCGACGGCGTCGGCGACGGTACGATCCTCGGCGTTGATCAGCTCCACGATCTCGAGCGGTGACGCGAGGTCGATGTCCGCGGAGCGCGGGTTGCGATGTTCGGTGATCCGCGGATCGAGCACGGCGGCGGGGAAGAGGTCGAGTTGCGTCGCGACGACCGCGGCTGTCGGCGCCCACGGGCGGCGGCTAAGTTACCGATCGCGATCGATCACCAGCAAGTTACACGACGGAGGACATCAGGTGCGACGTCTCGCGTTGTTCACTTCCCTGCTCGCCGTGGCGCTCGTGGTCGAGGCGGCGCCCGCTCGCGCGCAGGTCATCAAGGTTCCGAAGGGGGGCCTCACGAAGGAGCCCGCGGCGTTCGCGAGCGCGGGGATCGGGCTGCTCGCGATCCAGGGGTTGTTCGACGGCGCGACGAAGACCGGCTGGGACTTCTCGCAGGCGCTCGAGTACCATGGCTCGCTCGAGTACTCGATGGGGCGCGGGAGCGCGATCGGCGTGACCGCGTCGTACGCGAAGGTGCCGCTCTCGTATCAGCAGGTCGTCAACACCCCGGGCGGCTCGGGTGTCGCAGCGACGGACGCGCACGTCAACGTCTACGACATCGGGGCGCAGTTCGCGCTCGGGCCGGGGGCGGTGGGCTTTCACCAGATGATCGTGATCAACGCGGGAGTGATCGCGTTCGAGAACTTCAGCGCCGACAACGGCAAGCAGCGGCTCCCGCCGCAGCGCGACATCGATCCGCGGCTCGGCATCGGCTACGGCTTCGGTTACGGTTTCGCGTCGCGCAGCGAGGTGTATCTCGTCCAGGAGTACGGCATCGCGCTGCATCAGGGCACTGGCCTGAGCGGCAGCGACCGTCGGCAGTACCAGCAGCAGACGACGCGGGTCGGGTTTCGCGTCGCGATCGGGGGGCGGTAGGAACAGGCGTCAGGATCCAGGCGTCAGGCAGGGCGTTCGATGGGAAAACTGAAAACGGCGGCCGGGATCTGATCCCGGCCGCCGTTTTCAGTTGCGCAGTTGCTTGCTGCTGGCCCCTGGCCCCTGCCTTACTGCACACGGATCTGCGCCGGCGCCGAGGTCGTGACGGTCATCGCACCGCCGTTCGTGAGGCAGCCCTCGTAGTTCGCCGTCGCGGCGGCGGCGGCGGTCCCGGCGGCCGCACCGGCGGCGGCACCGATCACCGTGCCCTTGGTGTTCTTGCCGATCACCTGTCCCGCGATCGCGCCGAGTACCGCGCCGGTCGCGACCTTCTGGACGTCCTTGCCCTTCGACTGGTTGCGAACACGCTCGATCGCGCTCGTCGCGACCGTGCCCTCGATGGGGTAGGAGCGGCCGTTGACGGTGACCGACTGCACGCGGAAGGTCATCTGGATCGGATCGTTGACGTTCTCACTGCGCTTGAGCGAGACGACCTCGAGGCGAAC
>JABFXM010000011.1 GCA_013361745.1 Gemmatimonadaceae bacterium
GCGAGGGATCGCGACCACCGCGGACACCGTGCAGGGAATGCGATGCTGAAGAACGTCCCCCGCGAGGAGATTCCGGCAGACGAGGACATCTGCTCCGCAGAGACATTGGCCGCGCTTCTCGACGACGCGGCGGTCCCTGACCCGCAGGTGATCGCCGCGGGCGACATCATGCTCGACGGGCGCGCCCGCGAGCGCGTCGAGCGGTTCGGGCCCCACTCGCCCTTCGACGCGGTGCGGCCGCTGCTCCGGCGCGCGCCGATCGTCGTCGGCAATCTCGAGGGACCGTTCGCGAGCGTCGCGGAGCGGGAGGACCGCAACTACTCGTACAAGGTGGATCCCGCGCTCGCCGGCTCGCTCGCTCGTGCCGGGATCAACGTCGTCACTCTCGCCAACAATCATCTGCTCGACTGTGGTCGTGCGGGCGTGCTCGAGACGCTCGACGCCCTGCGCGGCGCGAACGTCGCGGCCCTCGGCGCCGGGACGAACACGGCGGCCGCCCATGCGCCGGTGATCGCCCGCGCCGGCGAGGCGCGGATCGGATTGCTCGGCTACTACTGGAACCGCCGCACCGCGGCGACCCCGGATCTCCCGGGCAGCGCGATGGATTCCCCGGACGCGGTCGCCGCGGACGTGCGCGCTCTGCGCGCGCGCGTCGATCACGTCGTCGTGGTCGCGCACTGGGGGGTGCCCTACGAGCGCGAGCCGTCGGCCGAGATGCGAAGCAAGGCTCGCCACGCGATCGATTGCGGCGCCGACGCCGTGGTCGGCCACCACCCGCACATCGTGCAGCCGTTCGAGGTGTATCGTGGCCGGCCGATCCTGTACAGCATCGGCAACTTCGCGTTCGGCTCGGGGAACAGCAGGGCGGAAGGACTGCTGGTGGGACTCAGCTTCGCCGCTGCCGGCACGGCGGTGGACATCTGGCCGATCTACGTGAAGAACCGCGACCCGCGGGTGGACTATCAACCCAAGGTGCTTCGCGGCGCGGCCGGAGAGCGCGTGCTGCGCGCACTCGCCGCGATGTCCGGCGACCATGGTCGCATGCTGTCGGTCATGGACGGCCGCGCTCGACTCGTGCTGCCGGCCGTGCCGGCGGTGGCCCATGTCTGATCGCGCACACGACCGGAAGGCGCCGGGGCTCGTCGCGCTCTGGGTACGCCATTTCATTCCGCTCCTCCGCGCCGACTGGCCGGTGCTGGCGTGGGCGTCGGTCGCGATCGTGCTCGACGCGATCCTGACCGTCTTCCGCCCGTGGCCGCTCAAGGTGGTGATCGACCGCGTGCTCGCGCACAAGCCGACCCGCGTCCCGCTCGTCGGACAGTGGCTGGACCACGCGCCGTACTCGCGGATGACCATTCTCTATGGCGCCTGCGCGACGACGATGCTGATCGCGATCAGCACCGGCTTGTTCACGTACATCTACACGCGAATTCTCGGCGACGTCGGGCAGAACTTCGTCTTCGTCCTGCGACGGAACCTCTTCGCGCACATGCAGCGCCTCTCGCTCCGCTTCCACGACCGGCAGCGGACCGGGGACCTCATCACGCGGCTCACCGGGGACGTCGGCGCGATGCGCGACGTGGTGACCAGCGGCGCGATCATGCTGGGCAGCAATGCGTGCCTTCTGCTCGGCATGCTCACGCTGATGCTCTGGCTGAACTGGCGCTTCGCGCTCGCCGCGCTCTCGGTCTCGCCGCTGCTCTTCTGGAGCGTGTTCCGCTACACCACGCGCATCAAGCAGGCGGCGCGACGCGCACGGGTGAGCGACGGTCTGCTGGCGTCCGTCGCGCAGGAGACGCTGGCCTCGATCCGCGTGGTGCAGGGACTCGCCCAGGAGGAGCAGCAGATCGGGCGCTTCCAGGTCCAGAACCACGACAGTCACCACGCGCATCTGGTGGGCGTCCGTTTCCAGGCGTTCGTCGCTCCGCTCGTCGACGTGCTCGCCGCGGGCGGCCTGGCGATCGTGATGTGGTACGGCGCGCGCAGCGTGCTGGCCGGCGAGCTGACGACGGGTGACGTCGTCGTCTTCTTCGCCTACGTCACCAACCTGTACGCGCCGATCAAGGCGCTGGCGCGGCTGTCGTATTCCTTCAACCGCGCGGGGATCGGCGCCGAGCGGGTGGCCGAGGTGCTCGAGGTCGAGAGCGAGGTGCGCGACCTTGCGGGGGCGCGGCCGGCGCCGCGGCTGCGCGGCGAGATCGAGCTGCGCGGCGTCGGCTTCCAGTACCTGGAGGGCCAGCCCGTGCTCGCCGGGATCGAGCTGCGCATCGCCGCCGGCGAGCGCATCGCGATCGTCGGGTCCACCGGGGCGGGGAAGAGCACGCTCGTCAGTCTGATCCCGCGCCTCTACGACCCGAGTGCAGGCATCGTTCTCATCGACGGCGGCGACGTGCGTTCGTACACCGTGCAGTCGCTCCGCGACCAGATGAGCCTCGTCCTCCAGGACTCGCTCCTCTTCAGCGGCACGATCCGCGAGAACATCGCCTTCGGTCGCGCCGGCGCCTCCGACGCGGACATCGAGCGCGCCGCGCGGATCGCCAACGCGGCCGAGTTCATCGACCGGCTGCCCGAGGGTTACGAGACGCATGTCGCCGAGCGTGGGAGCACGCTTTCGGGCGGCCAGAAGCAGCGCATCGCCATCGCCCGCGCGATCCTGCGCGACGCGCCGATCCTGATCCTCGACGAGCCGACGAGCGGTCTCGACGCGGCGTCGGAGCGGACGGTGGTCGAGGCACTGGAGCGCGCGGCGGAGGGGCGCACGACGCTGACCATCGCGCACCGCCTGACGACGATCCGCTTCGCCGATCGCATCGTCGTGCTCGAGGGCGGGCACATCGCCGAGCATGGCACACATGCGGAGCTGCTCGCCATGCGCGGGCGTTACGCCGACTTCTGCAAGCTGCAGCTCGCGGTCTGATCGCCTCTGCGCGGCCGCCACTGCGAAGTGAAACGGCCCCGGAGCTCTGCTCCGGGGCCGTCTCGTTCCCGCGCGATACCGAGCGTCAGGAGCAGGTCTTCTTCGAGCAGCTGATCGGCTTCGACGCGGTGCTAGTCCCGCCGTTCCCGCTCGCCGTGAGCGTCACGGTGTAGCTGCGGTTCGGCGCGAACTGGTGCGACGTCGTCACCCCGCTGCCGCTGGTCCCGTCGCCGAAGTTCCACGAGTACGACGTCGCGTTCGTCGTCGCGCTCGCGTCGAAGCTGCAGGTGCGTCCCGAGCAGCTGTAGGTGAAGCTCGCCACCGGCGCCGGGGGTGGCGCGGGGGCACTCACGGTCACCGTCTGCGTGCTCGTGCTCGTGCCGTTCGCGTCGGAGACGGTGAGCGTCACGGTGTAGGTGCCCGCGGCCGCGTACGAGTGCGAGGTCGTCTTCCCGGTGCCGGTGGTCGCGTCGCCGAAGTCCCAGCTGTACGTCGCCGTCGAGAGCGCGGTGCTGCTGCTCGCGTCGAAGTTGCACGTCAGCCCCGAGCAGCTCGAGGTGAAGCGCGCCACCGGCGGCGCCGTCGAGGGCGCCGTGCTGATGAACGCCGAGTAGAGCAGGAGGTTCGGTGAGCCGGTGCCGCCGTTCGTGACCACGCCCGCCGTCGCGTTGCCGGTGAGCGCGCTCGAGTCCTGCGCCGGCGTCGCCGTCGGATTCGCCTGCAGGTAGAGCGCCGCCGTGCCGACGACGTGCGGCGTCGCCATCGAGGTGCCGGAGATGGTGTTCGTCGCCGTCGTGCTCGTGTACCACGACGAGGTGATGTTCACGCCCGGCGCGAAGATGTCGACGCAGGTGCCGTAGTTCGCCCAGCTCGCCTTGGTGTCGGTGTTGTCGGTCGCGCTGACGGTGATCGCCGTGGCGACGTCGGCGGGCGAGGTGGTGCAGGCGTCCTGCGCGATGCCGAAGGCGTTGCCGTTCCCCGCCGCGATTCCATACGTGACGCCCGACGCGATCGAGTTCGACACGGCCTGGTCGAGGGTGCTCGAGAGACCGCCGCCGAGCGACATGTTCGCGACCGCGGGCGAGCGGTGGTTCGCCGTGACCCAGTCCACCCCGGCGACGACGCCCGAGGTCGTGCCCGAGCCGTTGCAGTCGAGGACGCGCACGGCGACGAGGCTGACGTTCTTCGCGACGCCATAGGTCGCGCCACCGACGGTGCCGGAGACGTGCGTGCCGTGCCCGTTGCAGTCGGCCGCGGTGCCGCCGCTCGTCACCTCGTCGATCCCCGCGACCGCGCGGCCGCCGAACTCGGAGTGCGAGAACAGGATGCCGGTGTCGATGATGTACGCCGTCACGCCGGTACCGTCGGCGTTGTAGGTGTAGCTGCCGTCGAGCGGCAGCGCGTGCTGATCGATGCGGTCGATCCCCCACGTCGCGCCGGTCTGCGTCGTCACGATCGACATCACCTGGTCCTGCTCGACGCTGGCGACGCTTGGCTCGCGCGACAGCGCGGCGGCCGCGGCGTCGGGAAGCTCGATCGCCATCCCGCGCAGCGCGGCGTGGTAGGTGAAGCGCACCTTGCCGCCGAGCTTCGCCGCGATGCGCGACGACTCGTGGTCGACGTCCGTCCCCGCGCGGAAGACGACGAGATAGCGGCCCGCGATCGGGGTGCCGGGGCTCGCCGCGGCCACGCTCGCGTCAGGCAGCGCGACCGCGGTCGGGGCGACGGGTGAGGGGCGGTCGCTGCAGGCAGCGAGCGCGAGGGACGCGAGGGACAGCAGTCCGAGCTTCTTCATGCGTTGATCTCCGGACGTGCGAAGGGGGCCGGGGGGACCGGCGGGCACGCCCGCCTCGTCGCGGGCAAGGGTAGCCTCCCGGGGAACGGCCATTCCCGTGGAGGGCTCGCGATTATGGGCGTTCCGGCAGCGCGCCGCAAGGAGCGGGCGGGATCAGCCGCGGACGTTGCTGAGGGAGAAGTGCTGGTGCGGCGGGGCAGGCGAGTCTAACCTTCCGGGGTGACCGCCCCCCCGACCCGCCCAGCCGCGGCGCCGCCGCTCGCGCCCCCACCATCGCGCTCGCGCTACGATCGCTCGCTCGTCGAGGGGCCGCTCGCCGCCGCGGTGTGGAAGATCGCCTGGCCGACGATGCTCGCGAACATCATCGGCGGGCTGCAGGGCATCGTCGACCACGTGCTGGTCGGCAACATCGTCGGCTACACCGGAAACGCGGCGATCGGGGTGAGCATGCAGATCTGGCTCATCGTGATCGTCTTCATCTCCTCGATCTTCACGGGGATGAGCGACCTCGTGGCGCGCGCGGTCGGGGCAGGGGACGAGCAGCGTGCGAACGAGACCGTCTACCAGGCGTTCCTCACCGCGCTCTTCATGGCGCTGGTGGTGATGGCGCCGATCGGCTACTTCAGCGCGCCGGCGCTGCTCGACTTCGTCAACGCCGCCCCGGCGGTGAAGCTCGAGGCGCTGCCGTTCCTCCGCATCATCTTCGTCTTCAGCGGCGGGATGCTCGTCTGGTTCATGCTGGCCGGCGCGCTTCGTTCGGCGGGGGACGCACGCACCCCGATGATCCTCGGCATCGCGATGACGGTGCTGAACGCGGGGCTGAACGTTCTCTTCATCCACGGGTTCGGTCCTGTCCCCTCGTTCCGCACGCACGGCGCGGCGATCGGGACGAGCATCGCGACGGGACTCGTCGCGGTGTACTCGCTGTACAAGCTCTGGCACGGCGGCTGGGTGATCACCTTCCCGCGCGGCCGCGGCCTCGCGCCGGACTGGGGGATCATCCGCGCCCTCTTCCGCTTCGGCCTCCCGACCGGGATCCAGGGAGTGGCGATGAACATCGGCGGGGTGCTGATGCTCTCGTTCATCGGCTCGCTCGCGCGGAGCGCCGCGGCGCAGGCGGCGTTCGCGGTCGGCTACACGCAGCTCTTCTCTCTCATCACCTGGACGTCCGTGGGCCTCATGGGCGCGGCGGCCGCGGTGGCGGGGCAGAACCTCGGCGCGCAGCGTCCCAACCGCGCGATGGACGCGGTGCACATCGCCGCGCGCTACGGCCTCGCCGCCGCGGCGACGATCGGCCTGCTCTTCATGTTCGTGCCCGGCCGGCTCCTCGCGATCTTCGGCATGCACGACCCCACGGTGGTGTCGATCGGCGTCCAGCTGCTGCGCGTGCTGAGCGTCTCGGGGCTCTTCGTCGCCGTCGCGCTGACCTTCACCGGCGGGCTGCAGGGCACGGGCGACACGAAGAGTCCTCTCTACATCTCCGTGATCTCGCAGGTCGTCGTGCCGCTCGGCATCTGCTTCGTCATCCAGCACACGAGCGGGCTGCAGCCGATCGACATCTGGCTCGCGATCCTCGCCGGCCACATCGTGCGCTGCACGCTCTCGGTGCTGCGGTTCCGGCAGGGCCGGTGGCGGTCGATCCGGATCTAGGAGAGTAAGGAGAGTAAGGAGAGTTAGGAGAGTAAGGAGAGTAAGGAGAGTACGGAACAGCCAGCTGGCAGTGCCTTACTCTCCTTACTCCCCTAATCCCTTGCTCCCCTCCCGTTCACCGTTCCCAGAATGGCGGCGGCTCGATGCCTAACGCGCGGAGGTAGACGTAGCCCTGTCCGCGATGATGGATCTCGTTGTCGACGCAGTAGAGGATGAGCGCGTGCCCCGGCATCGTGTACTGCCCGAACGCGGTCAGCGTCTCGGCGAAGCGTTCGGCGGGAATCTTCGGCCAGAGGGCGTCGAGCTCCATCGTGCTCTGATCCCACTGCGCGAGCAGCTCGGAGGCGGAGCTGGCCTTCCTCATCGCGAACTCGTCCCACTCGTTCGTCACCATGCCGCGGACCGTCGGCACGGCCATCCCGATCATCTCGCTGGCGAGCTCACCGAAGGTGCGCATCCCGCCGATGGAGAAGGTGAAGATCTTGTCCTCGGGGAAGGCGGCGATCATGCGTCGCGTCAGGCGCCGGTGTCCCTGCCAGTGCTGGAGGAGCGCCGTGGGGGTGATGAAGGTGGCAGTGGAGGCGGGGGCGGTGGCAGTCGCGGTCGACATCGGATCCCTCTCTGGTGGTGAAGTGAGCCGTTTCGATTCGCACCAAATGTTTTCGGGGTTTGTTCGGTGCTGCCCAAGTTAGCCAAACCCGATAACGGCGCAAGAGGGAAGCGCCGCGTGTCGCGAGCGCTCGTGGACCCCGCGCTGGCTCGAGCGGCCCTTCGCCGGGCGCGGCGCGGTGCAGGCGCGGTCGTGCCACGCGTTAGGCAGCGGCGCCGCGGGCCACCCGGCCTCGGTGACGGCCCACGGTTATTCTCCGTCTAGCCCATGGCCGCGAGCTTCGCCGACTGTCCCGCCTCTTCCGTTTCCCCACATCCGCCAGATGACGCGTGTCCTCGTAACCGACGGTGAGAGCCGCCCGGCGCTCGCCGTGGTGCGATCCCTCGCGCGTGCCGGGTTCGAGCCCTTCGTCTGCGCCGCCATGGCCCCCTCGCTCGCCGGCGCCTCGCGCTTCACCCGCGCCGCGGCACACGTGCCCGATCCGCTCACTGCGGGCCCCGCGTTCGTCGATGCCGTCGCGAACCTGGTGCGCGACTGGAAGATCGACGTCCTCCAGCCGGTGTCGGAGCCGGCGCACATCGCGATTCTCGCCGCCCCCGATCGCTTCGGCGACGTGTGCATCCCCTCGGGCGGGCTCGACGCGTTCCTCGCGCTCACCGACAAGACGCGCGTGCTCGCCGCCGCGACCGATCTCGGGTTCGACGTACCTCGCCAGCTCCGCGTCGACGATCTCGCCGCGCTGCGGGGCGTCGCCCCGCCCTCGTTTCCCGTCGCGATCAAGCCGGCACGCACGATCAGCGGGGCGTCGCTCCACAAGGTCGCCTACGCGCGCGACCCCGCGCAGCTCGAGCGACGAGTTCGCGCCCTGTCGCCGCACGCGTTTCCCGTGATGGTGCAGGAGCGGATCGCGGGTTACGGCTGCGGCGTGTCGCTGCTCCGCTGGGGTGGCGAGCTGCGCGCGACGTTCCTCCATCGCCGTATCCGCGAGAACCCGCCTTCCGGCGGCGCGAGCGCGGTCTCCGAGAGCCTCCCCCTCGACCCCGCGCTCGTCGAGCGCGCATCAGCGCTCCTCGCGGCCTTCGAGTGGAATGGTGTCGCGATGGTCGAGTTCAAGGTCGACGCCGCGGGCCGGCCCTGGCTCATGGAGGTGAATCCGCGCTTCTGGGGCTCGCTCCAGCTCGCGGTCGACTGCGGTGTCGATTTTCCCAGCCTTCTCGTGCGTTCGGCGCTCGGCGCGGCACCGGCCCCTTCGCGCGAATACGCGGTGGGGCGCCGCCTTCGCCACTGGTGGGGTGACGTCGATCGAACGATCGCGGTGCTGCGCCACTCACGGAGTGATCTCGCCCTTCCCGAGGACGCGCCCGGCCGGGTGCGAACGCTGATCGACTTCTTCACGCCGCACCCACGGCAGCGGTACGAGGTGTGGAGCGCGCGCGATCCGCGCCCCTTTCTCGTCGAGACGAAGAGCTGGTTCAGGCAGCGGTTCGGTCGTCGACGGGCGCGAAAGCAGCTCGAGCCGAGCACCGGTTGACCGGCTGCTCGGCTCGAGACTCCCTGCTGATCCCGTCGAGCGACGTCAGGGCGCGACGGCGGTGTACAGTGCCTTGAGGAGCGGGTCCTGCTGGCCCGCCGGGGCGTTGATCAGGTGGCCCTCGCCGAGCGTCCAGGTGATCGCTCCGCCGTAGCCGTTCGACTTCACGAAGGTCCCCTTCGCGGCGACCGACTGCGCGTCGTCGTACGAGATGAAGGTGCAGGCGTTCGGTCCCTTCGGCGTCGCGAAGCTCAGATACGGCACCTGCGCCGTCGCGTCCCAGCTCCGCGCCGCCGCGACGTAGTAGAGTCCCATGATGTTCGCATAGCTCATCTCGTTGTCGCTCGCGTAGACGTCGGCGCCGGTGACAAGCGTCTGCCGTGGCGCGGTGACGTTGCGCCAGCAGGCCCCGTAGAACGGAACGCCGATCCCGATCTTCGACGCCGGGACGCCGCTCGCCTTGTACGCGGCCGCGCTCGACGCGATCGAGCTGGGATGGGCCGGTTGCGCGTCGTCGAGCGCCGAAGAGTACCAGCTCTGCCAGCCGTCCCACCCGCCGGCCATGTCGTACGTCATCATGTTCATCTGATCGACGACCTTCGCGACGTTCGCGTACCACGCGTCCACGGTGGGGAAGTTCATGTTCACCCACGCGACCGGGATGGTGAGGATGATTCCGGGGCGCGCCGCACGCAGCTCGGTCAGCAGCGCCAGCAGCGGCGCCTGGTCCGCGGGCGCCACGGGTTCCCAATCGACATCGAGCCCGTCGTAGCCGAGGTCCGTGAGCGTCGACAGCAGCTTCTGCTCGAACGCGGCACGGTTCGCGCTCGACGTCGCTCCAACGAACGCATCGTGCTCGCCGGCGCCGCCGAGCATCAGCAACGCCTTGCGGCCGGCCTGGTGCGCTTCGGTGGCGATCGTCTTCGCCATCGCGGGGCCGGTCACGGGATCGATGTCGAAGTCCGTGGTGAGCCCGCCTGTGAGCGTGGGACGGATGCGTCCGACGGTGATGTGCGTGAGGCTCGAGAAGTCGATCGTCGTCTCGGGGTAGAGGTCGCGCTGGTAGCCGACGTAGTATCCGGTCACCCAACGCCCGCTCGGCGGCGACGACGGCCTCGTCACCGTGACCACCGCGCTGCCGCTCTTCCCGTCGCTCGTCGCGATGATGTTCGCCGTGCCGGCGCCGGCGCCGAGCACCGCGCCGGTGGCCGTCACCGTCGCGACGCCACCGTTGTCGGTGCTCCAGGCGATGGTGTGTCCGCTGAGCACGTGACGGCTCGCATCGCGCACGACGGCCGTGGCCTGCGTCGCCTGCCCAGTCGTGACGCTCGCGGAGGCGAGCGACACCTCCACCGTCGCGACCGATGCCTTCGAGCTGGGCGCGGGGTCGACCACCGTGCCCGTGCAACCCGACAGCACGGCACCGACGGCGAATGCGAGGAGGGTCATGGTGGCGCGGAGGTCAATCGCGGAATCCGCGCGGCGTCGCGCGGGCAGGATGGCGGAGTTCATCGATCCTCTTCATTCGGGTCGTGAGGTATCGCGACGCGGCGACGTCATGCGCGCCGTCCGAGGTCGACGCCTCGCGCGCGCAACGCGTCACGCTCGCCGCACAGCGTATCGAGCGAAGATCGCCCGGCTCTGTGCGACGCGTCACCAATCGCTCGTGTGACCTTTGCCGCGCGTTACCGCCATCGCTCGCGTCGCGTCGGCGGCTCGGGTCCGCTCCGCGCGCGGGATGCGCGACGTGCGCAGCACGATCGCGATGAACCACGGGTCGTCCACGAGATAGCGCCGCCACAGGCGGCGCGGCTCCCGCGCGAGGCGATAGAGCCATTCGAATCCGATGCGCGACACCCAGCGCGGCGCGCGTCGCTGCGCGCCGGCGACGAAATCGATGCTCGCGCCGACAGCGAGTCCCACCGTCGAGCCGATCCGCTCGCGCACGCGGTCGAGCCACAGCTCCTGCTTCGGCGAGCCGAAGCCGGCGAGGAGCAGATGCGGGTTCACCGTCCGGATGCGCGCGAGGACCTCGTGCTCGTCCTCTGCTTGTCCGTCCGCCGAGAGTCGCGGCGCGTCGACGCCGACGACGTTCGTCCCGAGCTCGCGTCGCATCCGCTCCGCCGCGGTCGCGGCGACGCCGGGCGCGCCACCAATCAGATAGACGCGCCAGCCGCGCTCCGCCGCGAGCCGCGCCAGCGGAATGATCAGGTCGGAGCCGGAGACCTTCGCGGGGAGCGGCGTCCCGAGCATGCGCGCCGCCCACGGGATCGGTGCGCCGTCGGCGAGCGCCAGGGCCGCGCGCGAGTACGCGTTGCGCAGCGCCACGTTCCGGTTCGCGGCGACGACGTGATCGACGTTAGGCGTGAAGACGAGCCCTCCCTCGCCACGCTCGACGAGCGTCGCGATCTCGTCGAGTGCGCCCGCGAAGGAAAGCCCGTCGACCCAAAGCTCGCCGATCCGGATCCGCCGGTGCATCCGCGCTCAGCTCAGCGGCTCGCGTCGCAGCGCACGCCGGATCACCTCCGCCCATGCGCGCACGTCCACCGCGCCCCAGCCGACGACGATCGAGACGTAGAGCAGGACGTCGATCGGGTAGCGCCAACCGTGCAGCGGCAGCATCGCGACGTGCGCCGCGATCACCACCATCGCCGCGACGACCATCTTCCCGAAATGCACGAGTGTCGTGCGGTCGAGCACGTGGCCGCGCAGCACCCACGTCATCGCGGCGACGGAGAAGAACTCGGTGAGAAGCTGCGCGATCGACGCACCGATGCCCGCGCCCCCCGTCCCGAACGTCGAGAGTCCGAGCGGGATCAGCGCGAGATTGAGCAGTGGGGAGAGCAGCATCGTCGCGACGACGATTGCAGTGAGCACCCACCCCCTGCCGATGCGCACGAGCACGCTCGCCTGCAGCATCGTCACGTAGGTGAGCACGAATGCGGGCGCGAGCAGGCGCAGGCTCGTCACGCTCGGCGCGAAGGACTGGCCGAACGCGATCCGGATGATGAGCGACGCACCGACGCCGAGGGTCAATGCGATCGGTACCGCGATCGCGAGCACCGCGTCCATCGCCCGGC
>JABFXM010000308.1 GCA_013361745.1 Gemmatimonadaceae bacterium
CGCGGTGCGACCAATCGGATGGATCGGCGGGAGGTAGACGACGTCGAAGCCGAGCTCCGCGATGCGCGGCAGCTGCTCCGCGGTGTCGGCGAGGGTGCCGTGTCGGCCGGGGACGGGACTCTGCGAACGCGGGAAGAGCTCGTACCACGACGCGAACGCCGCGCGCGGCCGGTCGACGACGATCTCCAGCGGATAGGCGAAGGTCGTGAGATCGTCGGGGCCGTAGTTGGCGTCCACCGAGCGGCGCAGCGCGTCGGAAGTCGCCACCTTCTGCCGCTCGGCGAGCGAGGCCGACTCGTCGCGCAGCGTGAGCGCCGCGGCGCGGAGCGCGACGCGCTCGGAGGCGTCGCGCGCGCGGCGCGCCGTTCCCTCGACGATCTGCGCCCCCTCGAGCAGCTCGAGTCCGACGTCGACGCCCGCCGCGAGCTTCTTCTCGAGCCCGGCGCGCCAGGTGCCGAAACGATCGGTCCACGCGTCCACGATGAACGACCAGCGGCCGACGTGATCGAGCGCGAAGGTCCCGGTCCAGCGATCGCGATCCTGATCGTAGGTCATCGGCGCGGTGCCGCAGCGCCCGGTGGGTGTCTCGTAGCGCACGCGCGCCGCGAGCAGGTCGTGTCCGTCCTTGAAGATGTCGGCGCCGACTTCGCAGATGTCGCCGAGGATCCGCTTCGCGGGATAGCGTCCCGCCTGCACGTCGGGAGAAACGCACTCGATCGTGATCGGGACGGCCGGCCGTCGCGCCGGCTTGGGTAAGCTCGATTTCGTTGCTTTCACGTTCACTCTGGGGCGGTCGTCGGCGGGGGATCGCCGGAATCACCTCGATGCGAGGAATTGGGTGAACGCCAAGGGCAAGAGCCGTTCCGGCCACTGCCGCTCTGCACGCCATCACCGCTCCGCACATCAGCCGCGCCGCGTCGGCGCGATTCACGCCGTTAGAATTCGCGCATGTCACCGCTTCGCTGGACTCTCGTCGCTCTCTCGTTCGCGGCTGCGCTCGCTGTGTCCGTCTGGGTCGTCGTCTCGACCTGGCCGAAGACCGGCGGCTCGATCGCGCTCCCGCTCCGCGCGCATCTCTTCGCCCTCGGCCTGACGAGCCTCGACGTCGTGACGCGGGCGATGAAGCTGCGCTGGAGCGCGCGGGCGATCGGCTTCGAGCTGCGGGCGCGTCCCGCGCTGCGAGCGACCCTCGGCGGCGACTTCGGCGGGGCGATCACGCCGTCGCGCTCAGGGACGGAGCCGGCGCGCTTCCTCATCCTCACCGAGGCGAAGGTTGGCGCGGGGAACGCGATGGTTCTCCTCTTCACGGAGCTCGCGCTCGAGATCACCTCGCTGCTGATCGTCGTCATCGGGCTCGCGATGGTGCTTCCTCGACTCGACGGTGCGCTCGCGGGGTTCGCCGGCGTCGTCGTCGGCTTCGTCGCGCTCCTGCTCGGTGCGCTCGCGATCGCGCTCGTGCTCTCGGGACCGAAGCATCGCCGCGGAGGCGCGCCGCGCTGGGCGACTCGCATCGGGCTGCACGGCATCCGCTGGCGGCGCATGCAGCAGACCCATCGCCAGCTCCGCGAGCGACTCGGCGCCCTTCGCGGGGCGCGACCGGGATGGGCGCTTGCCGCGCTCGCGGTGTCGCTCGTGCACGTCGCGGCCCGGATCTCGGTGCTCGCCGCGCTGGTGCGCACCGTCGCGCCCGCGGTTCCGCTCGCCCCGCTCGTTGTCTGGCCGCTGACGTTGTACTACGGCGCCGGCGTCGCCCCTGCGCCCGGCGGCGCGGGTGTCGTCGAGGTGGCGTACCGCAGCGCACTCGGTAGCGTCATCCCCGCGACCTGGCTCGGCGCCTCACTCGTCTGGTGGCGCTTCTACACGTTCTACCTGCCCCTCCTCGCCGGCGCGATCGTCGCGGGGCGCGTCGTGACGCGCGCGGTGAAGGCGAAGCAGGAACGCGAAGGCGCGGAGATCCCGGCGGCAGCGTAGCGCTTTCGCAGGGGTCAGGGGTCAGGGGTCCGGTGCAAGAAACCGCGGAAATACGCCGCCGTGCGTCACTCCTTGCCCCTGACCCCTGTAGTTACATCCTCCGCACCGTCACCGGCCCGTTCGTCGTCACCGCGCGGATCGTTGCGCCGCCGCTGCCGAGGTCGACGGAGAGCTGCTTCGAGATGCGGCCCTGCACCGTGACCGGGAAGTCGAAGCGCATCGGGCCGTTCACCGTGCCCGTCTCGAGGTGCGCGTTGTAGCCGTCGGCGATGCGCAGGGTGACGGGACCGTTCTGCGTCTCGAGATCGAGCCCGCGTCCCTCCCACTTCGTGCCACGCAGCTCGGCGGTGATCGGACCGTTCTGCGTCCGGCCGGTGACGTCGCCCGACATGTCGTACACGCTCAGCGGGCCGTTCACCGCGCGTGCCTCGACGCGACCCGCGAGCCCCTCGAGCGAGATGGGACCGTTGGTGGTCTCCGCGGAGAGAGCCGATTTCCGCGGGACGGTGACGTCGAAGCTCACCCACCAGCTCCGGCGCCGATGCGTCGAAGGGCCGCGCGAGCGCATGCTCGTCGGCGAGACGTCGATCGAGATGCCACGCGCGAGCTCGGCCGCGACGCTGTCCGTCTCCGCCTGCGCCGTGATCTTCGCGACGACGATGACGCTGTCGACGTCGCCGCCGACGACGCTGATCGCACCGTTAGGCCCGGCGTCGATGGTGATCGTCCCGCTCCCCGCTCGCACCGCGCTCCGCCGCACCTCGCAGTGCCGCGCGCGCTCGTCGTCGTTGCCCCAGTGTCCGCTGTGGTCGCGGCAGTCCTCGAGCCAGTCGCTGGTGTTGGCGCGCACCCGGGTGCGCTGCGCGTAGAGCGGTACGCTCGTGAAGAGCGAGAAGAGCAGGATGGAAGTTGCGAGACGCATGGTCATGTCGCGGTTGGGGGTCGGGGTACCGGACGTGAGACACTGCGGCGGCGGGAATGGTTGGACGAAGGCAGGGGAGTAAGGAGGGTGAGGAGAGTAAGGAGAGTAAGGAACGGCCACCGGCAGTGCCAAACTCCCCTTACTCCCCGTACTCCCTTACTCTCCTCGAATGTCCTACGATCCCGGCCT
>JABFXM010000569.1 GCA_013361745.1 Gemmatimonadaceae bacterium
ACAACCTCGAGCGCGGCGCACTGCTCCACGAGGTGTACGAGGCGATGGCGACGCGCTACATCGGGAGGCAGCGCGATATCCTCGACGACGAGGCACGGGCCGAGGTGCTGCGCATCGCGGATGAAGCGATCGCGCGCTGGCGCGAGCTCGTGCCGCCGCCTGGCGAGAATGTGTTCGAGTCGGAGGCGAACGAGATTCGCCGGGCGGCGATCGCCTTCCTCGAGATGGAACGCGCGTTGATGCGCGCCGGGGATCGCGGCGAGTGGTGGAAGCTCGAGGTCGAGTTCGGGGACGACGCGAGGCCGGGCGCGTACGACCTCGGCGACGGACGGACGCTGCGCATCCATGGCCGCGTCGACCGGGTGGACCGGCTGCCTGACGGCGCGCTGCGCGTCATCGACTACAAAACGGGGAAGTCGAGCTATCACCAGAAGTCGCTGAAGAAGCCGCCCTTCGACGGCGGACGTCAGCTTCAGCCGGCGATCTACGCCGCCGCGCTGCAGCAGGTACTCGGGGAGCGCATCGCGCGCTTCGAGTACCGCTTCCCGACGGAGCGCGGGGAGAGCGAGATCGTCGCGTACGAGGAGCAGGAGATGCGCCCTGCCGTGCAGATCGTGCGCGACCTGCTCGAGCAGGCCGATAGCGGCGCCTTTCTCCCGACCACCGACGGGCGCGACTGCGGGATATGCGACTGCAAACCGATCTGCCGCGTCGGGCGCGACGGCTTCTCCACGATCTCGCCGCGCGCCGTATGGGCGCAGGAGAACATCGATCTCGAGGTGTTCCGCATCATGCGTGGCCTGCGCGGCGTCGCGAGCCCGGTGGAGGACGAGGCATGAGCGCGAAGCAGAAGCAGCCGGCGCGCACGGCCGACGCGGCGGCGCGGGCGCGGATCCTCACCGATCTCGATGTCAACCTCCTCGTCGAGGCGGGGGCGGGATCGGGGAAGACGACCTCGCTCGTTGGGCGGATGATCGCGCTCGTCGAGCGCGGCACACCGGTGGAGCGCATCGCGGCGGTGACCTTCACGCGCAAGGCGGCGAACGAGCTGCGCGAGCGATTACAGCTCGGGCTGGAGGAGCGGGTACGCAAGGGCGACGCGGGCGCGGATTCGACGCGTCGCTGCGAGGCCGCGCTGCGCGATCTCGACGTGGGGTTCCTCGGGACGATTCACTCCTTCTGCGGACGTCTGCTGCGCGAGCGGCCGCTCGAGGCGGGGCTCGATCCGAGCTTCGAAGAGGTGACCGACGAGGACTGGGACGAGCTGCGGGACAGCTACTGGATCCGCTGGCTCGAGCGCTGCCGGCGCGAGGGCGACGCGGCTCTCCGCGACCTCAGCGCGACGGGCATCGATCCGCGCTCGCTGCGAGAGGGGTTTCTCAAGGTGGTGACGTACCCCGACGTCACCTTTCCGCTGGCCAAGTCGCCTGCACCGGCGGTCGCCGACTGTCGGCATGAGCTGGAGAAGCTGCTCGCGAGGGCGGAGAACATGCTGCCGCGCGAGGAGCCGCCGGATGGATGGGACGCGCTGATGAAGCTCGTGCGCCGCCTGACGGTGCAGCGGCGCATCCACGATTGGAGCGACGTTGCGGCGTTCTGCTCGGCGGTCGAGCGCGTGAAGGCGTCGGCGTGCGCCGTCACCCAGAAGCGTTGGGGCTCGGACAGGGAGACGAAGGCCGTAGCGAAGGAGCTGGCGGCGGCGTTCGTCGAGTTCGTGGACGGACCGGCGGCGGAGGTGCTGCGCTGCTGGCGCGAGCATCGCTACCCGACGGTGATGCGCTTCCTCCAGCGCGCGGCGAGTGAGTTCGAGAAGGAGCGGCGCGAGGCGGCGCGTCTCGGCTTCAACGACCTCCTTCTGCTCGCGGCGAAGCTCTTGCGCGAGAATCGCGCGGCGCGCGAGGAGCTCGGTGCGCGGTGGGCGCACCTCCTCGTGGACGAGTTCCAGGACACGGATCCGGTGCAGGCCGAGGTATGCCTGCTGCTCGCGTCGCCGCCGAGCGAGGGAGACGACTGGCGGACGGTGACGCCGCGCGCCGGGGCGATCTTCGTCGTCGGCGACCCGAAGCAGAGCATCTATCGCTTCCGCCGTGCCGATATCCAGGTCTACGAGCTGGTGAAGCGCCGCTTCGAGACCTTCGGCGATGTGCTCCCGCTGACTCACAACTTCCGCTCGACCGAGCCGATCGAGGCGCTCGTCAACGCGCACTTCGCGGCGGTCTTCCCGGAGAAGGGAAGCACGGCACAGGCGCCATTCAGCGCGATGAGGACGGATCGCCCCGGGGAAAAGGCGGATGGCGTCTTCTTCTACACGGTGTGTCCCGACGGGCGGAAGAAGGAGAGGCTCTTCCGGGACGACGCGGCGATGCTCGCGTCGTGGATCGCGGCGCGCATCACGCGCGGGGAGCGGAGCGCCGGCGACTTCCTGATCCTCACCGACATCCGGAAGCCGATCGTGCACTACGCGCGCGCTCTCTCCGAGCGGAACATCGCGGTGAGCACGACCGGGGCACCGCTGCCGCAGGAGCGCGAGCTGACCGAGCTCCTCGTCGTACTGCGCGCGATGGCGGATCCCGAGAATGCAGTGCTCGTCGCGGCGGCGCTCGAGGGACTGTTCTTCGGACTGTCGCCCGCCGATCTGTACGACGGTCGGAAGGTGGGCCTGCACTGGGCGATCACGCACCGCCCGACGGAGTCGGAGAGCCCGTGCGGAAGGGCGCTGCTGCAGCTCCACGAGTGGTGGAAGGTCTCGCAGCGCCAGCCGGCCGACGTGCTGCTGGAGCGGATCCTCGACGACACGGGGCTGCTCTTCCACGCGGCGAGCCAGACGTTAGGCGACGCGCGTGCCGGGGCGCTGCTGCATCTCGTCGAAGCGCTGCGCCGCGTGTCGGTCACCGGCGCGTCGGGCGTGAGCGACGCGACGGAGCGGCTCGAGCTGCTGCTCGGCAAGGAGGCCGCGGACGCGCCGCTCCGCCCGGGGCGCAGCGACGCGGTGCGAGTCATGAACCTGCACAAGGCGAAGGGGCTCGAGGCGACGGTGGTCATCCTCGCCGCGCCACAGGTGCCCGGCGACT
>JABFXM010000083.1 GCA_013361745.1 Gemmatimonadaceae bacterium
CGTGGATGAGCGGGGTCTCTCCGCGCGAACGCAGCGCGGCGTTGTAGCCGGCGATGACACCCTGCCCCGCCGCCTCCTCGTAGCCCGTGGTCCCGTTGATCTGCCCCGCGAAGAAGAGACCCGGGAGCGCGCGGAGCTGAAGGGTCGCGTCGAGCTGCGTCGGCGGATAGTAGTCGTACTCGATCGCGTAGCCGGCCCGCGTCATCCGCGCCGACTCGAGTCCCGGAACGGCGTGCAGCATCCGGAGCTGAACGTCCACGGGGAGCGAGGTCGAGAGACCGTTGACGTACATCTCGTGCGTATCGTGTCCCTCCGGCTCGAGGAAGATCTGATGCCGCTCCGCATCCGGAAAGCGGAGGATCTTGTCCTCGACCGAGGGGCAGTAGCGCGGACCGCGGGAGCCGATTGCGCCTCCGTACATCGCGGATCGGCCGATGTTCTCGCGCACGACCTCCTTCGCTTCCTCGCCGGCGAAGGTGATCCAGCATGGGAGCTGCTCGGGATGGCGCGTGTCTTCCCCACGGCGACGAGGCGTCTCCCAGAAGTGCGACCAGGAGTAATCGAACGCCTCGATCTCGCTCTCCTGCCGGTCGAGGCGCGAGTAGTCGACCGAGCGGCCATCGATGCGAGGCGGCGTACCGGTCTTGAACCGCGCCACCTCCAACCCGATGGCCTCGAGCTGCTCGGCGAGATGAATCGCGGGCGCCTCCCCGGCCCGGCCGCCGGCGAGCCGGGTCTCCGTTCCGATGTGGATGCGACCGCGGAGGAACGTGCCAGTGGTGAGCACGACACACGTCGCGCCAAAGCGACGCCCCTCGAGCGTCTCGACGCCCGCAACGTCCTCGCCGGTCCCATGCAGGAGAAGGCGCGCGACGGTACCCTGGATCGTCATGAGTGTCGCGTGCTCCTCGAGGAGCACGCGCACCGCACGCCGATAGAGTCCGCGATCGCACTGCGCGCGCGGCGCCCACACCGCGGGCCCCTTGCCGCGATTCAGCATGCGGAACTGGAGGGTGGCGAGGTCCGTGGCGCGTCCCATGATCCCGCCGAGTGCGTCCACTTCCCGCACGACGGTCCCCTTCGCCACCCCGCCGATCGCCGGGTTGCACGACATCTGGCCGATGGTCTCGAGGGCGCTCGTGACGATCGCGACGCGCGCGCCGAGTCGCGCCGCAGCGACCGCGGCTTCGGTTCCGGCGTGACCGGCGCCGACGACGATGACGTCGAAGGTCGCCTCGAGGTTCGGGAGAGCGGGCATGACTCCTAAAGCTACACGGCGACGATCGCTCGGTGGCAGCGAAGGGCCGGTCCGGTTATTCTCCGCCGTCCGTCAGACGTGCCTCGCAACGGAGACCGCCCATGCCACTGTCAGCCACCAACGGAGTGCCGACGCTCTTTCTCCGCCGCGAGGCGTTCGAGCGATCGGGGCTGACGCGCGCCACGCTCGATGCGCGACTCAATCTCACCCCCGAGGAGTTCCGCGTCGAAGGGAACCTGATCGCCGTCGGCCCGATCCACGAAGAGCCGTCGCTCGTCGCGCTGGTCGAGGAGCTCGAGTCCCTCGGACTCGTCTACTTCGACGATTTCTTCGAGCTGAGTGGCAACTGGCCGGACTGGCTCAAATTATTCGCAATGGGCGAATAATCCGACGACGGCCCCTTGCGGAGCAGTCCTTCCCACCCGCACTCGTAGCACCAGCTCGTCCTGAACCAGGGCATGAGCGTATTCCAGCCACGGGACCTGACGCGAACGGTTTCCGCGTTGCAATGCGGGCACTGGACTCCGGTCGGCAGGATGTAGAGGAAGAACACCGTCGCCGCGATGATGCGCAGGACGAAGAACCCCAGGAACAGCACGGCGAACAGCACTTCGTCACTCATCCTGCCCATCCTTCCGCGACGGCGGTCAGCTCGATTCCCCTGCTTCGACTATCCCCGCATGCCGACGGCGGGGATCGGGGCTAGAGCCTTCGCTCGACCACCGACCACGCCTCGACGTAGGCGTACCCTTCCTCGACCCGCTCGATGACGACATCGGCGCCCTGCGCGAGCGGGGCGCCGTCGAGACTGCGAGCCGGTAGCACGTGCTGCCGGCCCTTTTCGTCGTACGAGATCTCGTACGCACTTGGCGCGCCAGTATCGGACCGGACGACGCGAGTGACCCGGGCGGGAGTCCCCTGGAGTAGATAGCGCTCGTCGACGACTTCGGAAACGACACCGGGGAGGGCCCAGCGAGCCACGACGAGCACCGCCCCTACCACACCGGCGATGCCGAGCGCGGCCGCGATGACGAGGGTCGGCGCGAAGCCGAGCGCGGTATAGCGCTTCAGGAGATAACCCACGGCGCCGAAGAGCGTGGCGAAGGCCGCGACGTTCGGCACCGTGAGCCGCGCGCCGATGGTCGGGGGCTCCGCGCCCGGATGCGGAGGTGCCGCCTTTGCCTTGCGCTCGACGCCGAAGAGCATCGCGCCGACGCCGAGTACGAGCCCGGCGAGAAAGGATCCGAGAAAGAGGTGCGTCAACTCCATCAGCGCTCGAGGTTGCTGCGGAAGAACTGGACGGTCATGGGCCACGCGCGCTTCGCCGCGGCGAGGTTCGCGCCGTTCATCTGGTCCTGCGCGCGGAGGAATCCGTGTCCGGCCCCGGGAAAGATCTCGTGCGTGTAACTCTTGCCAAGCGCGCGCATCGCGGAATCCGCCGGCGGAATCGTCGCATCGACGCGAGCGTCGTTCTCGCCGTAGAGGCCGAGGACCGGCGCGCGAACGTTGGCGAGGTCGGCCGACGGCGGCGACGTCCCGTAGTACACGACGGCCGCGCCGAGCGTCGGCGAGTGAACCGCATGCGCGAAGGAAACGCCTCCGCCCCAGCAGAAGCCGACCACGCCATAGCGAGGCGTCGCCGCGGGCAGTGCCATCGCGTAGGCCGCGGCGGCATCGATCTGCCGCTGCACCACGGCGGGATCGAGGGTGCGAATCGCCGCCATCGCCGCCTGCATCCCGACGGTGTCGGTGGCGCCGAGATGGATCTTCCCGTTGAGGAGGTCCGGGGCGATGGCGATGAATCCTTCC
>JABFXM010000105.1 GCA_013361745.1 Gemmatimonadaceae bacterium
GGCCTCCTCCGCGAGCGGCGCGAATGGGTCCGCGCGCCGCTCCCCTCCGCGTTGACCGTCAGGCGTCCCGCGGGCAGCGGGCACTGCTAGGCGGGGGTCCCGCTCGGCGGATCACCCTCGCGCGTTGATCGGCCAGCCCCGCACCCCCGCCTTGACTTCCTCGCTCCCCCATGTAACCGTTTCCACTATCGCGCGCGATGCCGCGCGTGAGGAATCACCCGTTCGCCGGTCCGCTCACTCCCCCCTCGAGCATGGCCGTCACCATCCGCGACGTCGCTCGTGCCTCCGGCTTCTCCGTCGCCACGGTCTCCCGCGTCCTCAACGGCTCGGGACCGGTGAAGCCGGAGACGGTCCGCAAGGTGCGCGACGCCGCAACGCGGCTCCGCTTCACCCCCAACGTCGCCGCGCGCTCGCTCTCCACCAGCCGCACCCACACCCTCGGCGTCCTCCTCCCCGATCTCCATGGCGAGTTCTTCTCCGAGGTCATCCGCGGCATCGACCAGACGGCGCAGAGCCACGGGTACCACGTGCTCGTCTCGAGCTCGCACAACTCCCCCGCCGAGATCGCGGCGGCGCTGGCGACGATGCGTGGACGCGTGGATGGTGTCGCGATCATGTCCCCCGTGTCGAACGCGGAAGCGCTCGTCGCCGACCTCCCGCGGAGCATCCCCCTCGTGCTCCTCAACTGCTCGGCCGACGTCGCCGGCGTCGACACGCTCGACATCGACAACCATGGCGGCGCGTACGCGATGACCCGCCACCTCCTGACGCTGGGCAGGCGGCGGATCGCCTTCGTTCGCGGGCCGAAGGGGAACGCCGACGGCGAGGCCCGGCTCGGCGGCTACCGCGCGGCGCTCGAGGATGCGGGCGTCGTCCACGATCGCACGCTCGAGCTCGACGGCGACTTCCAGGAGCTGTCGGGCTACCATGCGGCGAAGCACCTCCTTAGCATGAGTCCCCGCCCCGACGCGCTCTTCGCCGCGAACGACTCGATGGCGATCGGCGCGATCAGCGCGCTGCGCGAGGCGGGGGTGCGGGTGCCGGAGGACGTCGCCGTCGTCGGCTTCGACGACATCCCGATCGCGCGCTACATCCTCCCGGCGCTGTCGACGGTGCGGGTCGACATCGCGAAGCTGGGCGCGCGGGCGGTGAAGGTGCTGCTGCACGCGGTAGGGCACCGGAACGAGCACACGCGGGTGCGGGAGACCTTCGCGACGGAGCTGGTGGTCCGCGCGTCGTGCGGGGTAGAGCAGGCGGTGGGACGTTAGGCAAGCGGCAACTGACAACTGGACACTGGCAACTGGCAACCTGTTTCACGGAGGCACCATGCGAAGGACCTTGTTGAATCGCCTGCTCGGCGGCGCGGCAGTGATCGCGGCGCTGCTCGGGGTGGCGGGAGCGGGGAATACCGTGGGAGCGCAGACGGCGACGTCGAATCTCCGCGGCTACGTCACGGGCCCCGGCGGCGCGCCGGTCGGTGACGCGCAGGTCGTGGCGCGCTCCACGGCGACGAACCAGACGCGCGGGACGATCACGAACGCGTCCGGCTTCTACTACATCGCCGGGCTCCGTCCCGGCGCGTACGAGGTGACGCTGCGCCGCGTGGGCTTCGCGCCGCAGACGCGGAACGTGCAGCTCCCGATCGGCGAGACGGTGGATCTCAACGTCAGCACCGAGCAGCTCGCGACGCAGCTCGCCGAGGTCCAGGTGCAGGGCGTGCGAAGTGGGACGACGACGAAGACCTCGGAAGTCGGCACGAACATCTCGCGCGAGCAGATCGACAACCTGCCCAACTACGAGCGCAACGTCCTCGACCTCGCCAAGCTGACGCCGGGCGTGATGTCCCAGGACGTCAACAACGGCGCCAAGTTCATTCGCGCCAACGGGCAGCCGGCCGAAGCGGTGAACATCTTCGTCGACGGCGCCAGCTACAAGAACGACGTGCTGCGCGGCGGCGTCATCGGGCAGGACGCGAGCAAGGGCAATCCCCTGCCGCAGGGCGCGATCCAGGAGTTCCGCGTCCTCACGCAGAACTACAAGGCGGAGTACCAGCGCGCCTCGAGCCTCGTGATCGTCGCGACGACGAAGACGGGGACGAACAACACCGAGGCCGACGCGTTCGCGTACGGTGTCGGCAAGGCTTACGTCGCGAGGGATTACTTCACGGCAAAACGCGGCGGCGCCCGGCCGAACTACGACCGGCTGCAGGCCGGGGGCAACATCGGCGGCCCGATCGTGAAGGACAAACTGTTCTACTTCCGCGAGCATCTCGGGCTCGGCAAGCTGACCTGGGTGCAGTCGGAGCGGAACACGCTCGACGCGAGCGTGACGGTCCGCCACGACAATGACTTCCGCGGCTTCGGCGGCCAGACGGCCTTCGAGGCCTCCGAGAACATGCGCATCAACACGACGACCGGCATCGTCAACTTCAAACACGCCGGTGATCGCTGGCTGAACGAGACACAGCTCGGCGCGCAGTATTTCCAGTGGAACCCGGTCGCGACGAACTTCGGCCTCATCGGCAAGGACTACATCGGCTTGCTGCGCATCGGCGGCAAGGACACTGATCAGGACTTCAAGCAGTCGCGCATCACCCTCCGCAACGACGTGACGCGCGGTGGCGTGCAGCTCGCCGGCGATCACGTGTTCAAGGTGGGCGCGTCGGTCGACTTCCTCGGCTACTCGGGGACGAAGTACTTCGTCGGCAACCCGATCTTCCAGTTCGGCTATGATTCGGCCGCCGGAGTGCCCTCGAGCCAGGTGAATCGCTGGCAGACGCCGCTTCGTGTGACGTCGGGCTTCGGCGACCCGACGATCAAGATGGGCAACCAGCAGTTCGGCGCCTACGCCCAGGACGATTGGTCGATCGGCCGCCAGCTCGTGCTGAACCTTGGTATTCGCTGGGACGCCGAGACGAACGGCATCGACAATTCGTACGTCACCCCGTCGCGTCTCGCCGACACGCTGCGCGCCGAGTACAACGCGGGCCGCCTCGTGGCGACGCGGAACACTCCAGGCAACTGCTGCGTGCCCGTGAACGTCATCTCGCAGCTCGGCGGGATCAAC
>JABFXM010000433.1 GCA_013361745.1 Gemmatimonadaceae bacterium
ATCTGCCGCTGCACCACGGCGGGATCGAGGGTGCGAATCGCCGCCATCGCCGCCTGCATCCCGACGGTGTCGGTGGCGCCGAGAGGGATCTTCCCGGTGAGGAGGTCCGGGGCGATGGCGATGAATCCTTCCGCCGCGAGCTGGTCCGCGACGCCGCGGACCCAGGTGCTCAGCCCGAAGATCTCGTGCACGACGACGATGACCGGCGCTCTGGTGCTGCGCTGCGGGTACACGACATAGGCGCGCAGCGAATCGCCCGTCTGGGCATCGGTGCGGATCGTCACCCACTCGCCATGGCGTGGGGAGCGCTGCAGCCGCGCCATCGCGGTCGCCGCGCCGGGGGCGATCGCCGTGTCCTCGTTCGCCGTCACCGAGGAGGCGGTGGCAGGCTGCATCGTGTGGTCGTGACCGGCGGACATGGCCGGGTGGGCGCACCCCGCGGCGGGAAGAGCGAGAAATGCGACGCGGCGGAGATTGGCGAAGCGCATGGTCGGTCTCGGGTAAAGCGATCGGCGTCGATGGAGCGTGCAGTGCAGCACCGCGCAGACCCTGATGTTAGTGCCGCTCGCGACCGGACGCGAGCGGTGGGTCGGGCGATCCCAGTGCCCGCGCGGGTGAGCTCGATTAAGTTCCGGGCTCCTATGGAAGTGCAGATCTTCGGCGTGAAGAAAAGCGCGGAAACCCGCAAGGCGCAGCGATTCTTCGCCGAGCGTCGGATCAGGGTCCACTTCGTCGACCTGATGGAGCGGGCCGCGTCACCGGGAGAGCTGCGGCGGTTCGCGCAGAAGTTCGGGATCGGCGCGCTGATCGACCCCTCGTCGCGGCGGTACGCCGAGCTCGGTCTCGCGCACGCGCGTCTTTCCGACGAGCGCTGGATGGACAGGCTCGTGGACGAGCCATTGCTGCTGCGCATGCCGCTGGTTCGCAATGGAAACCAACTGACGATCGGAGCGGCGGAGGCCGAGTGGAAGCAGTGGCTGGCAAAGTGAATCGCGAGGGCGGCCGATGAGCCTCATCGCCGTCTCGAACGCCGGCGCCGAGTTCGGCGCGACGACGCTGTTCAGCGACATCACCTTCACGATCGCCCGCGGCGACCGCTGGGGGATCGTCGGACGCAACGGGATCGGCAAGACGACGCTGTTCAAGCTGATCACCGGCGAGCAGCAGCCGACGAGCGGGGCGATCGCGCGATCGGGGGCGGTCCGTGTCTCCCTGCTCGAGCAGCATCGCACCTTCGACGGCGCGGCGACGGTGTGGAGCGCGGCCGCGGGACCGTTCGCCGAGCTGCTCGCGCTCGAGCAGTCGCTCGCCCGTCAGGCGGAAGCGTTAGGCAGCGACGCCTCGGAGCAGGCGATGGCCCGCTACTCGCGCGACCTCGAGCGCTTCGAGCGCGAGGGTGGCTACGAGATCGCGCCCAAGGTCGACGCGGTGCTCCACGGCCTCGGCTTCGATCCGGAGAAGGCGCGGACGCAGCCGATCGCCCAGCTGAGCGGCGGCGAGCGCGGGCGACTGGGGCTGGCGCGGCAGCTCGCCGCGCCGGCGGACGTCCTCCTGCTAGACGAGCCGACGAACCACCTCGACCTCGAGACGACGGCGTGGCTCGAGCAGTACCTCCGCGAGCTCGACGCGACCGTCGTCGTCGTGAGCCACGATCGCGCCTTTCTCGAGGCGGTCGCCGACCACGTGCTGCACTTCGAGAACGGGACCGCGTTCGCGTACGCGGGAGGGTACGCCTCCTTCGTGACGCAGCGCGCCGAGCGCCGGCTCGCGGAGCAGCGTGCCTTCGACAAGCAGCGGAAGGTGATCGCGGCGGAGGAGGACTACATCCGCCGGAACATCGCGGGGCAGAACAGCAAGCAGGCCAAGGGGCGGCGCAAGCGTCTCGAGCGTCTTCCCCGGTTGAGCGGCCTTGCGGGCGACGGCGGGGTCATGTCGCTCGCGCTGCGGGCCGCCGAGCGGGGCGGCGATCAGGTCGTCGTCACCGAGCATGTGGACGTCGCCGTCGAGGGACGCACCCTGCTCCGCGACTTCTCGGACATCACCTTCACGATCGCCCGCGGCGACGTCATCGGGCTGATCGGGCCTAACGGTGCGGGCAAGACGACGCTCCTGCGGACGATCGTCGGCGAGCGGCAGCCGCAGGGCGGCGAGGTGAAGGTCGGCGGATCGATCAGTGTCGCCTACTACGACCAGCAGCTCGGCAACGTCCCGATGGGGAAGACGCTCTACGACGTCATCGCCGACCTCCGCCCGACCTGGGGCCGTGGGCCCGTGCAGGGGCATCTCGGTCGCTTCGGCTTCTCGGGCGACAGCGTGCTGCGGACGACGAACGTGCTGTCGGGCGGCGAGCGCGCGCGGCTCGCGCTGGCGATCATGATGCTCACCGGCGCGAACCTGCTCGTACTCGACGAGCCGACGAACCACCTCGACGTCGAGTCGATCGAGGCGCTCGAGGAGGCGGTGGAAGGCTACGACGGAACCGTGATCCTCGTCAGCCACGACCGTGCGCTGCTCCGCGCGCTCGTGACGCGGGTGTGGGTGCTCCATCACGAGCACATCACCGACTTCCCCGGCACCTTCGAGGAATGGGAGACGGTGAGCGCCGAGCGCGCGCACGCCGCCTCGGTCACCGCCGCGGAGGAAGCGGAGCTTCGCCGTGTGCACGAGAGGCAGAAGACGGCGCGGAAGACCGAAGTCCGCGAGAAGGACGACCGCGCGGTGCGCGCGGCGAAGCGGGCGGTGGAGGAGGCGGAGCAGGAGGTGTCGGCTCGCGAGGAGCGCGTATCCGCTCTGACGCGCGCGCTCGAGGATCCCGAGCTCTACACGACGCCTGAAGGAACGAAGAAAGCGAAGTCGCTCGGTGCCGAGCTCGATGCGGCGAAGCGCGCGTTAGACAAGGCGATCGCGGCCTGGGAGAGGGCGGAGGCAGGGGTCAGGGGCCAGGACTCTGGGGTCAGGGGTCAGGGGTCAGGGGTCGGCTGAAAGGGAACGAGGGAGGTGCGAATCGCTCCTCCCTCGTCCGTTGTCCGCCGACGCCTGATCCCTGACGCC
>JABFXM010000376.1 GCA_013361745.1 Gemmatimonadaceae bacterium
GGCGTCCGGCCTGCGCCTCATACCCCGCACGACGGTCCTCGTCGACGAGCTGCGAGACGGGATCGGGGAAGGTGCTCGCCGCGTAGGCGCGGGCCGGACGGCGGACGGCGTCGACGTGGAACATCCAGTCGTCCGCGTACGGCAGGAGTGCGTCGTTGAGATGCCGCGCGAGCGCATCGAGCTCCGACGGCGTCGCGGCGTTGACGTCGGGCCCGCGGAACCGCCAGCCGGCGAGCAGTGAGCCATCCTTCTGGAGGACGACCCCGTCGTCGACCATGAAGCCCCACGCGAGGAGGTCCGCCAGCCCCTCAGGCGCCACTCGGTGCTCGCGTGTCGCAGCAACCAGGCGCGCGATCGCGACGCCAGCCGCCGACCCGGCGGTGAGCGCGAAGAGATCCACGGTCAGCGCGCGGGCGGGATCGACGGACGCACGCGCGGCGGCGGCCCGTTCACCGCCGCGAGCGCGGGGTAGTGGTCGCGGTGTGCAAGGCTCCGCACGTAGAGCGCGGTCATGTGTGCATCCTGGCTCGCGACCCAGACCATCGTCGTGTGCACCGCGCCGACGTAGAAGGCGGCAAGCAGGACCGTGACCAGATGAAACCCGACGAGGAAGACGAGCGCGAACGCCGTCGAGACCTCGAGCACGACCACCGCCGGCTCCGCACCAGCGAAGAGCACGGGTCGGTAAAGCGACGGGTGGATCACGTGCGCCTCGCGTGGATCAGCGCCTTCGGCGTCGGTCATCGCTTCAGACCATCGCGCCGACGAAGGCGAGCGCTGTGACGATATTCGCCGCGCCGATCATGATCGCGATGCCGACGATCGCCTGGCCGAAGCGCTTCGCGCCTTCCTCGTGACGTGTGAACGCCCACATCGCCCCACCAACAACGAAGGCGAGCGCGCCGATGATGCGCGCGGTCGTCCCACTGAGGTTGTTGAGAAGGCTCTGCAAGGGCCCAGTCCACGGCATCGGTGCGCCGGTGCCAGTGGAAGTCGCGTGCGCGGCGGCGGGCAGTAGGACAACGAGCAGGAGTGCCGTCGCGAAGAGCGCGACTGGTCGTGCGCGAAGCGTCATCATCGCCAGACTCCGTCGGGAGAGAGATGGTGGAGCACGAAGGTGCCGTCGGGCGCGAGACCACCGACGCGCGCGAGCGCCGTGAGGCGGCGTCCAGCGTTGCCGCCGTGGATGACCACGATCAGGTGCACGGCCTCGGCGATCAGCTCTCGTTGCGGCGGCACGTTAACGCGGCGCGCGAGGCGGTCGAGGCGAAGGAGCGCACCCTCAGGGGTGGCCGCGTGAATGGTTGCCACACCACCCGGGTGGCCCGTAGCCCAGACGTCGAGCAGCTCCAGGGCCTCCGCGCCGCGCACCTCACCGACGACGATCCGGTTGGGACTCGTCCGCATCGTGCTCCGCACGAGATCGGCGAGGGTGATCCGAGGGCCGGTGCGAAGCGCGAGGTGGTCGCTCGAGGCGCACTGCAGTTCGACCGTGTCCTCGAGAAGCACGATCCGCTCGTGCGGGAAGGCGTCTGTGATCTCGCGGAGGATCGCGTTGGCGAGCGTCGTCTTCCCCGAGTTCGTTGCGCCAGCGATCAGCACGTTGTGATGCGCGCGCACCGCGGCGCGCAGCGCATCGGCCTGCGGCGGCGTCATGACGCCAGCGCGCTCGTAGTCGGTAAGCGTGTGAATGACCGCGGGCGGCTTGCGGATCGTGAACGCCGGGCTCGGGGTGACGGGGGGGACGAAACCTTGGAGCCGGCTGCCGCGGAAGCGATGCAGTGGCAGCTCGGCCTCGAGCCGCGGGTTCTCCGGTCCCAGCGTCGTGTCGAGGCTCGCCGCGACCGCGTTGAGGAACATCTCGACGCGATGGGCGTCGAGCGACGCGCCACTGTCGATCTTGCCGCGTGAACGGGTGTCGAAGCGGACCGCGTTGTCGCGCGGGTTGAGATAGATCTCGGTCACGTCGTCGTCCGCGAAGGCGCGAAGGATCGCAGGCCCCAGGAAGCGGCCCATCATTTCCGCGTGCGGGACGCGCGCGATTGGTTCGGGGACAGCTGCGGTCATGCGTGGCATCAGAGAGATCACCGAGCCGCGGCGTGCGACTCTAGGAATCCGTACCTCGCATAGGCGGCCGGCGTTCGTGCGCGTCGCGGGCCTCGTGGGTGTTGTGCATGTCGTCCTCATCGTCCGGGTGCTCGAAGGAGTCGACGCGGATCCACAGCTCGCGGCGCAGCACGGTCCGCGCGCGATGGAGGCGCGTCCGCACGGTGATCGGGTTGAGATGCGCGCGCGCCGCCATCTCGGATGGCGTCACGATGCGCGCGAGCTCCGCCTCGTCAAGTTCGCGTTCGATCGTGGCGGGCGCCTCGACGTCCTCGGCGAGCTCGATCGGCAGCGTACGGTCGCGATCGCGGGCGCGCGTGCGGTAGTGCGTGCGCAGGAGGTTGCGGACGACCGTCATGAGGTAGCGGTCGGCAGTCTCCGGCTCGATGCGCGGCAGCGAGCGCGCGATACGGATCAGGGCAAGCTGCGCGAGATCCTCGGCGAGCGCGGGCGAGCTGCGGCGGGCGAAGTAGCTCACCATCCATGGACGGACGGCCGCGAGAACCGCGTTGACCGCTGCCGGGTCGCCGCCGTGGGCGGCGTGAACGAGGCGAGCCAGCTCGTCGTGCGCCGGTCGTCGGGATCGGGGGGACGGCATGACGATACCGCAACAGCAGAGGGTAAGGCCGGCCTGGACCAGTGGCGTGCCTGTGACGCGCTGGTCCCGCCGTCATTCCGAGGTACGCTACGCACACGACGCCCGTTCTGGTCACCGTCATCTCGGACGGCGCGAGCGTCATCTGATGGCCCGTCATAGATAGCGGACCCCGTCATCTCGGCGTCAGCGTGGCAGGCCCTGGTGGCTCACTGCCTAACGCTCGCGCGCGTCGTCGCGGCCGAGCACGGCGTCCTTGACCGCGCGGCGGACGGTGGCGGCGACGAAGAGGTCGGGCGCTGAGAGCGCGTGGTGCGCCGAGCGGAGGCGCGCGACCACCGTCGGCTCC
>JABFXM010000056.1 GCA_013361745.1 Gemmatimonadaceae bacterium
AGGTTGTTGTAAATCCCTTCGTGCCCTTCGTGCCTTCCGTTATTCCCAGCCGAAGCAGTTGCAACCAGAGGCCGACAGCGGCGCCACAGGCGCCGCGCGTCGACCTCGTTCCTTACGAGTAGTTTCCCGCCCCGCGCCCCCCGCGCCGCAGTATCCCGCTCCCCGCGCCGCTCTTTCAGAGGAACTCGCCCCGTCGTTTCACCTCTCGTCCCTCACTCGCCTCACTTGATCAGCGGAAGGCGGCCGGTCATCTTCTTCCCATGGCCTGGTTCAAGAAGGAAAAGAAGCCGCGGCAGCCGCGGCGCGAGCGCCTCGAGATTCCCGCCGACGCGTGGGAGAAGTGCGAGGCGTGCGGGCACACCGATCTGCGCGAGAAGTTCGTGCGCAACCTCAACGTGTGCCCGTCGTGCGACTACCACCGTCGCATCCGGGCCAACGAGTATCTGAACATCCTCTTCGACGAAGGCACCATCGAGGAGACCGAGGTCGATCTCCGTTCGACCGACCCGCTGGGTTTCCCCGAGTATCCGGCGCGCCTGAAGAAGGCGACGACGAACGCCGGCGACGGCGACGCTATCATCACCGCGACCGGGATGCTCGGCGGCGCGCCCCTCAACGTGGGCGTGATGGACTACGCCATCATGGGCGGATCGATGGGATCGGTCGTCGGCGAGAAGATCGCGCGGCTCGGTCAGCGCTCGCTCGAGCGGAAGTACCCGCTCGTGATCATCAGCGCGTCGGGCGGCGCCCGGATGCAGGAGGGAGTGCTCTCCCTCATGCAGATGGCGAAGACTTCCGCGATGCTCTCGATGCTCGGCGAGCGCGGGATCCCGTACATCTCCATCCTCACCAACCCGACCACGGGCGGTGTCAGTGCGAGCTACGCGATGCTCGGCGACGCGATCCTTGCCGAGCCGGGGGCGGTGATCGGCTTCGCCGGACCGCGCGTCATCAAGCAGACCCTCGGGCAGGATCTTCCCGAAGGATTCCAGACCGCGGAGTTCCTGCTCGATCACGGGATGCTCGACGCGGTCGTCCATCGCAAGGAGCTGAAGGCGACGGTCGGCCAGCTGCTGCGCCACATGACCGGCAAGCCCGCCGCGACGGGGTGGACGTCCCCCTGAGCGCGTATCACGCCGCGGTCGACGCGCTCTTCGCGCGCACCGCGGGCGGCGTCAAGCCCGGCCTCGAACGCACCGAGGCGATTCTCGAAGCCGTCGGATCACCGCACCGACGGCTTCGCGTCTTCCACGTCGCCGGGACCAACGGGAAGGGAAGCGTCTGCGCCATGCTCGACTCGATCCTGCGCGCGAAGCGCTTTCCTGTCGGCCGCTACACCTCGCCCCATCTCGTCGACTTCTGCGAGCGCATCCTCGTGGACGGACGACCGATCGCTGAAAACGAGGTGACCACCTGGCTGCGCCGGCAGGACGCGCTCATCGAGCGGCTCGGCGCCACCTTCTTCGAGGCGACCACCGCGCTTGCGCTCGACCACTTCGCGCGGGCCGGCGTCGACGTCGCGGTCGTCGAGACCGGCCTCGGGGGACGTCTCGATTCGACCAACGTCATCCCGCGGCCGCTCGCCGCGGTGGTGACGTCGATCGGGCTCGATCACACCGATCTCCTCGGCGACACGCTGGAGCAGATCGCCCTCGAGAAGGCGGGGATATTCAAGCCGGGCGCGCCGGCGGTGATCGGTGAGCGGAATCCCGCGATCGCCCGACTGCTGGCCGACACCGCGCGCGAGCGGGGCGCCTCGGCGGTGCTTCGCGTCGGAGAAGCGTGGCGCGTGGACGACGTACGCGTGGTGGGGGCGCGAACGTCCTTCCTTCTCGAGCGCGATGGCGCCGTGCGTCGCTTCACCACGCCGCTGATCGGCGATCACCAGGCGCACAACGCGGCGCTCGCGATCGCCGCGCTCCGCGCCGCGGGGGAGCCGTGGACGCCGAGCGCCGCCGAGATCGACGCCGGTCTCGCCAGCCTCCACCTCGCGGGGCGCTTCCAGCGCGTGGGCGACACGATCTTCGACGTCGCCCACAATCCCGCCGGCGCCGCGGTGCTCTCGCGGACGCTCCGCATGCTCGCCGTGCACCGTCCCGTCGTCACCCTCCTCGCGGTCCTCGCCGACAAGGACTGGCGCGGGATGATGCGCGAGCTCGCGAACACCACGGGCCGTTTCGTGCTGACGGTCGCGCCGACGGCTCCCGCCGGCCGGGTGTGGGATCTCGACGAGGCGCTCGAGTACGCGCGCGGCCAGGGATACGCTTGTGACGCCGTGCCCGACTTCGACATCGCGCTCGCGACGGCGGCGCGGAAAGCCGGAACGCGCGTCATCACCGGCTCCTTCCACACCGTCGGCGACGCGATGGCGCGCTTGCAGGTCGATCCGCTCGCCGGGTAGATTAGGCGGAATGGCTCAAGGCGCGCTCCCCGGATTCCGCGATTTCTACCCTCAGGAGCTCGCCGAGCGCGCATACATCATGGGCGTCTGGCGCGACGTCGCCACGCGCTACGCCTTCGTCGAGTACGATGGCCCCCCGCTCGAGCCGCTCGAGCTGTACACGAAGAAGAGCGGCGAGGAGATCGTCGGACAGCTCTACAACTTCGAGGACAAGGGCGATCGCGCCGTCGCCCTTCGCCCGGAGATGACCCCGACGGTCGCCCGCATGGTCGGCGCGCGCGCGAACGCACTGCGAAAGCCGGTGCGCTGGTTCTCGATCCCGCAGCTCTTCCGCTACGAGCGGCAGCAGAAGGGGCGGCTGCGCGAGCACTACCAGCTCAACGTCGACATCTTCGGTGAAGCGTCGGTCGCCGCCGACGCGGAGCTGATCGCCGCCTCGCTCGACATGATGCGCGCCTTCGGGCTCGGCCCCGCCGACGTGCGGGCGCGCGTCTCCGATCGGCGACTGCTGCGCGGGGTCCTTGGCGCGCTCGGCGCGAGCGATGACGCACACGAGGCGATCTTCGCGGTGATCGACAAGGTCGAGCGGACGCCGCGCGCCGTCTCCGAGGAGAAGCTGCGCGCGGCGGGACTCGAGGAGAGCGCGAC
>JABFXM010000544.1 GCA_013361745.1 Gemmatimonadaceae bacterium
GGTGCCGAAGTTCGGTGTCGTGCTTCCCGGCGGCCAGCTCCCGGCCGTCGGCTTCCCCGCCATTTGCAAGCCCGCCGCGGAGGACGCGTCGATCGGCGTCGAGCAGCGCTCGGTCGTGCGTAACGTGCGCTCCCTCGCCGACCGCGTCGAGGCGATGCACGCGCGCTGGGAGGAGATCCTCGTCCAGCGCTTCGTCGATGGACGCGAGGTCAACGTCGGCATCCTCGGCGAGACCGCGCTCCCCGTGGCGGAGATCGACTTCGGGCAGATGCCGAAGGGGATGTGGAAGATCGTCTCCTACCAGTCGAAGTGGCTCACCGGCTCCGAGGAGGACCTCGGCTCCGTGCCGCGCTGCCCCGCCGATCTGTCGCCCGAGCTCACGCTGGAGCTGAAGCGCATCGCGCTCACCGCGTGGCGTGCCGTCGGCGGTCATGGCTACGGGCGCGTCGACTTCCGCGTCGACGCGAGCGGGAAGCCCTGGCTCCTCGAGGTCAACGCAAATCCCGATCTCGCGCCCGACGCCGGACTCGCGCGGATGGCGCGCGTCGCGGGGCTAGACTACGCGGGGCTCGTTCACGCGATCTGCGAGCACGCCCTCGGCCGCGCGCATCGCATGCCGTCGACGGCGGAGCGGTGGACGCTCGCGCAGCAGCTCTCGGGGGTCGCCACGGGCGCGGATCCCGCGGCGCTCGACCTCTTCGCCGTGGGGCAGCGTTAGGTGGGATTCGCTCCCGCTGCGCAGCCCCGGATCGGCGAGCTCGATGCGGCGCATCGAGACCGGATCGCGGAGATCCTCTCCGCCACGCGCTTCTTCAACGAGGAAGAGATCGACGTCGCGCTCGAGCTCTTCGACGATGCCTTTCCGCGCGGCGGCACCGCACGATCGCACGATCGCAGGACCGTACCCGACGCTCCCCCCACCGGCTCCTCCTACGCCTTCCTCGGCGCCGTCACCCCGGAAGACCAGCTGGTGGGATATGCCTGCTTCGGCCCGACGCCGGAGACCGACCGCACGTACGATCTGTACTGGATCGCGGTCGATCCCCTCGCGCAGGGCACGGGCGGCGGAACCCGACTCCTCACCGAGGTCGAACGAAGGCTGCAGGGACTGAACGCACGCATGCTGGTCGTGGAAACATCGTCCCGATCCGAGTACGCCCCCACCCGCGCCTTCTACGCGCGGCGTGGCTACGTCGAAGCCGTGCGCGTGCCCGACTTCTACGCCCCGGGCGACGACCGGATCATCTTCACCAAACGGTTCCAGGGTTCATCCAACTCGCCCGCGGGGCGGGGAGCGGTGCAGCAATGAGTGACTGGCAGAAGATCCTGCGCGACGGAAGCATCGACACCCTCGAGAAGCTCGCCGACAAGTTCGGCCGCGACGTCATCGACGTCGAGGCGCTGAAGCCGGCGTTCGACAACTTCCAGATGCGCATCACGCCCGCGGCCCTGAATCAGATCAGGGAAGTCGGCGACCCGATGTGGAACCAGTACGTCCCCACCGTGCAGGAGCTCGACGTCGTCGACGGCGTCATCGACTCTCTCGACGAGGACGCCGACTCGCCGGTGCCGAACATCACGCACCGCTATCCTGATCGCGTGCTGTTCCTCGTCAGCCCGGTCTGCGCGAGCTACTGCCGCTTCTGCACGCGGCGCCGCAAGGTCGGCGACCCGGAGAAGATCCCGCTCAACCAGTACGACTCGGCCTTCGAGTACATCCGGCAGCATCCCGAGGTGCGCGACGTGATCCTCTCCGGCGGCGACCCGATGATGCTCAGCGATCGCCGCATCGAGTACATCCTCCAGAACCTGCGCGCGATCCCGCACGTCGAGATCATCCGGCTGGGCAGCCGCATCACCTCGCACCTCCCGGAGCGCATCACGCCCGAGTTCTGCGACATGGTGCAGAAGTACCATCCGATCTACATGAACACGCACTTCAACCACCCGAGCGAGCTGACGGAGGCGTCGCGGGCCGCCCTCGACCGGCTCTCGCGCGCCGGCGTCGTGCTCGGCTGCCAGACGGTGCTCCTGAAGGGCGTGAACGACAGTCCGGAAGTGATGATGAAGCTGATGCACGAGCTGCTGAAGGCGCGCGTGCGACCGTACTACATCTACATGGCCGACCAGGTCGCCGGTGGTGAGCACTTCCGGACGCAGGTGCAGAAGGGGCTCGAGATCGTGAAGGCGCTGCGCGGCTGGACGTCGGGCCTCGCCGTCCCGCACTTCGTGATCGACGCGCCAGGCGGCGGCGGCAAGGTGCCGCTCCTCCCGGAATACGTCGAAGAGATCACCGACGACGAGGTGATCTTCCGCAACTACGAGGGGAAGCGCTTCACCTACAAGCAGCCGAAGACCGCGTCCCCCGCCTGCCCCACCGAGCCCGCCGCCGAACCGGACATCGTCCCCATCGAGATCGCAGCGAGCAAGGGACGGGCGACGAGGAAGCGGAAATCCGCGAACGGGTGAGCGGCGCGCGACGCGCGCCGTGCGCAGAGTCCGACGCGAGCTTCCGGATCTCTCCCTTGTGCGGGGAGATCGGGAGGCGGGGAGGACTGCTCGGGGAGGACTGCAATCGTTCGTGAGTTCAAACCGTTCCTGCAGCTCACGATGATGTAAGGGGTGCGCATGGCGAGATCGTCTCGCCATGCGCACCCCTGAATCGTTTCGAAGCCTTACGTGCGATGACGGAGCCTCGAGGGGCGCCAAGGGAACGGAAGCAAACTCCCCGAGCCGTTCTCCCAACCTCGCGGTCTCCCCGCGAACGTCAGAGATCCCGGATCCCACGCCTGATTCGGCGCACGGCGCACGAGGTCGAGCGCAGCCTGCCGCTCGTCAGGCTACACTGTCGTCTCCTTCTCCTCCACGTGCTGCGCGATCACGCGCTGCGCGACCTCGCCCGGTACCTCTTCGTACTGCTTGAAGCGACGGGTGAACTTCGCGCGGCCGTGCGTCAGTGACTGGAGCTGCGTCGCGTAGAGGTGGATCTCCGATTCCGGCACCGTCGCCCGCACGCGCGTGCGTCGCGCGCCCGCCGGCTCGGTGCCGAGCACCTGGCCGCGCCGCGACGAGAGATCGCCGAGCACGTCGCCGAGATAATCGTCCGGCGTCTCGATCTCCAGCTCGTCGAGCGGTTCGAGCAGCACCGGCTTGCACTTCTTCGCGACCTCCTTGAAGGCGAGGATCCCCGCCATCTTGAACGACATCTCGTTCGAGTCGACCGAGTGGTACGAGCCGTCGAACAGCTCGACCCTGAAGTCCACCATCGGATACCCGGCGAGGACGCCGCGCGTCGCCGCCTCGTTGATCCCCTTCTCCACCGCGGGAATGAACTTGCTCGGGATGACGCCGCCGGTGATGCGATCCTCGAAGACGACGCCGTCGCCGCGTTGCGCGGGAGCGATGCGCACCCAGCAGTCGCCGAACTGGCCGCGGCCGCCCGTCTGCTTCTTGTGGCGGCCCTGCCCCTCGGCGCGGGCGCGGATCGTCTCGCGATAGGCGATCTTCGGTGCGCTCAGCGTCGCGACGACGCCGGCCTTCCGCTTCAGCTTCGCGAGCGCGACGTCGAGATGCCGCTCTCCGAGCCCGCTCACGAGCGTCTCGTGCGTCTCGGGGTTGTAGTGCAGCTCGAGCGTCGGGTCCTCGTCGTGCAGCCGGTGCAGCCCGGCCTGCAGCTTCTCGTCGTCCGTGCGCGACGCCGCCTGCACGGCGAAGGTGACGAGCGGCTCGGGCAGCCGCATCGAAGGGAGCCGCACCGGATGCTCGCGCGTCGAGAGCGTGTCGCCCGTGTGCGTGTTGCGCAGCTTGGCGACGCAGCCGATGTCGCCCGCGTGCAGCTTCGGGACCTCGACGCGCTCACGCCCCTGCGCGATGGAGAGATGCCCGAGCTTCTCCACTGCGGCGCGTGACGCGTTGAACACCTCGCTTCCGTTCTCCACCGCGCCGGCGAGGATGCGGAAGAAGGAGATGTCGCCGACGTGCGGCTCGGAGAGCGTCTTGAACACCTGCGCGACGAAGGGCGAGGAGTCCTCGGGGTGGATCTCCACCTCGCGCTCCCCTTCGGCGCCGTGGAAGCCGTGCAGCTCCTCCATCTCGTAGGCGGAGGGCATCAGCTCGACGAGGCGCGTGAGCACCGTCTCGGTGCCGAAGTCACGGTCAGCGGCACAGCAGAAGAGAGGGAAGAGCTGGCCCTTCTTCATCCCCTCCTTCATCGCGGCCACTTCCTCGTCACGCGTGATCTCGCCTCCGTCGAGGTAGCGCTCGAGCAGGGAATCGTCGGTCGAGGCGATCGTCTCGAGCATCTCCTTGTGGTAGCGCTCGAAGCGGTCGCGCTCCTCGGCGGGGATGTCGATGTCGCCGCTCTTGGCGCCGTAGAGACAGGCGCGCTTGGTGAAGAGGTTGATCGCGCCGCGGAAAGCGGCACCCTCGCCCAGCGGAATCTCGACCGGGATCACGTTCGGCGTGAGCGTGTCGCGAATCGCCGCGTAGGCCTTGTCGAAGCTCGCGTGCTCCTTGTCCATCATCGTGACGACGAAGAGCACCGGATCGCGCCGCTCGATCGCTTCGTGGAACATGCGCTCGGTGCCGACCTCCACTCCCGCGGTCGCGCTCACCGCGACGAGCGCGCCGTCCGCCGCGGCGAGACCGGCGATCGCGTCGCCGGCGAAGTCGGCGTAGCCTGGGGCATCGAGCAGGTTCAGCTTCGTGTCCATCCACTCGGCGATCGCGCACCCGACGTTGATCGAGTACCCCCGCTCGATCTCCTCCGGGGTCGCGTCCGTGAGCGCCGTGCCCTCCTTCACCGACCCTCGTCGGCGACTGGACCCGGAAATGAACGCGAGCGAGTCGACCAGTGTGGTCTTCCCGCTCGCGCCATGTCCCACGACCGCGACATTGCGGATCGCCCGCGCATCATACTCCCGCATGGGTCCAACCTCCTTGGCTCGATCGGGTCAGGTGAGACGTCCGATCCGAGGGGCCGCGCGGAGCCAGGCGCGCAGCGTCTCGTCGCTCACATCGGCGAGTTCGTGGTCGCGACCGATCTCGATCGCGCGCACCGTCTGCCGTGAGTCGCTGATGCACGAGAAAACGACCGCCTCCGCGGCGCCACGCTCCTGTTGCAGGCGCGCGGCGCTCCAGAGGCGGCCGTCCTCGGCGGTGAAGATTCGCTCGCTCCCTCCGGGGTCGCGAGTCGTACGTACTGCGCTTTGGGGCATTCACGATCCTCCCTGACCTTACCCTGTCGCCGATCCGGCGATGAGTCAAGCAGGCGGAGCCCTACGCGAGCGTACGGGTGTCGCGAAACGGATGTGGCGATCGGACACGGGAGCTCCTGCGCCGGCAAAAGCAAACGCGGTCGAGATGAGAATCTCGACCGCGTTTCGTCGTGCTGCAGCGGCGTCTTGCCTTTCATGGCCCGGTGCCGCCGGCCATTCCGTACTCTGACGAATGAACGATTCGATTCAGTCTCCCTCGTACTCGAAGGTCAGACCATCGGCTTCGCGAACGGTGTCCAGCATGTTCTCGATGCGCGCCTTCGCGCCGGCCGTCATCTCGAGCACTGGGCCGAGCGAGACCGTGATCGCGCGCCGCGCGCCTTCGGGCCAATCGGGCATGCTCAATCCGGCGGCGAGTCGGCGGATCAGCTGTCCGCATTCGGACAGAAGCCGGCCAGCCGTCGCGTGCAGAATCTCGAGCGGAATGTCGAGGTCCTGGGTCATCAGCTGACCAGTGGCACCATCACGCCATGCCGCGTCACCGATCGCGCCACGCTCCGCCCACACGCCGAGATGACGGATCGCGTCGGAGCGATCGTCTCCCGACCGATGGCTCTCGACGGCCGCCGCCAACGCCAGCGCAAGAGACTCCGGGCTCGGGGCGCTGTAGAGCGTCACGACGTCGCGCGATGGACGATCGGCGTCCAGCGGCGAAGGCACGGAATTCACATGCGCGAGCACGGGCGAGTGGTCGGACCCATCCTCCAACATCACGAGGACGTCCATCCCTCCCTCCTTGAGCGGTGCCCGCTCTCCCCCTGTGACTTGCATCTCCCCTCCGGTTCACGCGTTCTGCAACGCGCTGGCTGCCCCCTGCGGACAGCGCTCGGGGTCTTTCAGGGTACGTCGTCTCGAACCCGCGCCTGGAATCGTTGTTCCCGATTCGACCGACGTTTCTCGGTCGGCGTCCCGCGGCGGTGAACGATTTTCGAACGCCGCCGACCCCCTATCGAGCAAGGCCTATGCCCGACGCAAACCCCACGGATGCGACCACGGCGAGCACGATGCCCTGACTGAGTGACAGTGCACCGACCGGCGCGACACCGACGAGATCCGGCGCGCGCGCGACGAGCACCGCCAGCCCGATCGCCGCTGTGATCAGCGCCACCGCGAACGCGACGAGCCGCGGTCGACGCGTTCGCATCGGCGCCGCTATCGCGCCGAGCATGATCCCCACGAGCAGACATCCGCCGACCAGCACCGCCATCCCGACGAAGCTCACCGAGGGATCGAACGTCCAGACGCCCCGCGCACGATTGCCCAGCAGCAGCGCCGCGAATGCGTTGAAGGGTCGCGCCGTCGTCCCTTTACGCAACCCGAAACCGAGCAGCGCTCCCGACGCCGAGGCCGCCGCGAGCGCGCCGCCACGCGCACCCTCGCGCAGTGTCACCGCGATGCGCGACTCGGCGATCGCCATGATGAGAAGTCTCTCATGTTCACCACTCCTGATCCGCGGTGCTTGCCGTTAGGTGGCTAGCGGCTAGTTTGTCGCCATGGCCGTGCCAGACGCAGCACCGACGATACTCATCGTCGAGGACAATCGCGACGTCCTCGCGCTGATCGAGCGCATGCTCAGCACGAGCGGATACCTCGTGCGAAAGGCGTACGACGGGGAAGCCGCGATCTCCACCGCGCTCGACGTCGAGCCCGCGCTCGTCATCCTCGACATCGGGCTTCCGAAGCGTTCCGGCCTCGAGGTCGCCGCCGAGCTGCGGCGGCGTGGTTTCCGCGCGCCCGTCCTCATGCTCACCGCGCGCGATACGGTGTCCGACAAGGTCGCAGGACTCGACACGGGCGCCGACGACTATCTCGCCAAGCCCTTCGACACCGACGAGCTCCTCGCGCGCGTGAAGGCGCTGCTCCGCCGCGCCACGCTGCGCGCCGACGACGCGGTGATCCGCGTCGGCGATCTCTCGCTCGATCCGCTCAGCCGGCAGGTGAAGCGCGGCAAGCGCGACATCGCCCTCACGCAGCGCGAGTACGCCCTGCTCGAGTATCTGATGAAGAACGCGGGGCGCGAGCTGACGCGCGATCAGATCACGGAGCACGTCTGGCGTCAGGACGCCGAGCCCTCGACGAACGTCGTCGACGTGTACATCAACTACCTGCGGAAGAAGATCGACACCGACGGGATGCCGCCGCTCCTGCACACGGTCCGCGGCGTCGGCTACGTCCTCCGCGCCTAGCACCGATCGCGTGGCCTCGCAACAACAGAGCGGACGTGCCGTGAGGCACGTCCGCTCTGTTCCCTTTCAGTTCCCTGCAGTGCCGCGCTCAGCGCGACGACGAGACCCGGGGGATGTCCCCACTGCGATGAGTGACCATCGGCTCAGTAGGCTACGACGACGTCGATCAGCGTACCGGTGGTGACCGCGACGTCCGCGCCGACCATGTAGCCGCTGAAGTGCTTGACGCGGCGGAAGACGATGTCCTTCTGGAGGTCGACGAAGGACCGCAGCGTCGAGTCGGTCAGCGACTCGTCCACCGTCTGGTTCGGCAAGCCCGACGGCAGCCACTGCATGCCGAAGTTCTTGTAGTTGTCGGCGGTGATGTCGGTCCCCGCCTTCATCATCATCCAGACGGTCTTGTTCGGGTCCGTCGTCGGGACGAACCGCACCGCCGGGGTGAAGTCGACCCAGGACCGGCCAGTCGAATCCTTGCGGACTTCCGCATGGAAGCTGATCGGCTGATCCAGCGGCGTGCAGGGCGCGTCCCAGAGATCCGGGCCGTATCCCGACGTCGCGGGGTCGCAGATGGCGTGATCGGGGAAGTAGACCGCGTGCGCGCCGAGGACGAACATTCCACCCGTCGGCGTGACCGTGAAGTCAGCCGAGAGCGAGTCCGGCGCAACCGCGTTGACGATCACGTCCATCGAAGGAGCGCCGGCAGGCATCGCGACGCGATTGACCTTCGGAGCGGCGACCTGATCCGCCGCGGAGCACGCCGCAAGCAGCGCCACCGCAGCGATCGAAGTGAGCCTCATGAGTGAACGAGTCGAGCGAAACATAGGGTAATCCTGAAAGGGATGGACTGCACTGACGCCCCCTCCTAAGGCAGGGCTCGTACCACCGGTCTCGAGCCTTTCCACGCGTCAGTCAACAGTAACAGAATCAACGACTTAGCTTCTTTCACGCACCGGGCGGCGTGTGCCGCTATCCATAGACGATCGGTCACACTGTCCGGTCATCAGGTCGTTATGTCCGAGCGAGCAACTCCTCGAGCTGCCGGTTGATCTCGGTGTATCCCATGCCCTTCACTCGCTCCGAATAGTTCTCGGCGAGCTGCCGGACACGGTCGGGTGCCACATCGTACAGCGCCTTCGCACACGCGGCCGTGAGCCAGGCCGCAATATACAAGTCGGCCGCCTCCGCCATGGCCAGCGCACGCTCGAAGCGCGACAGCGCCTCCTCCGTGCGCCCGTCACTGGCCATCACATGCACCCCGAGCGTCTCGACGAGCTCGCGCCCCTGGAACCAGTCGCGGCGCGACCGCATCCGCTCGTCCGCGGCCTCGAACTTCTCGCGGGCAGGCGTGGTCTTCCCCTGCGCGAGCAGAGACAGCCCGAGACCCGCGGTCGCGCCGATCTCCACCTCCGATTGCCCGATACGCTGGGCGAGCGAGGTCGTGACGTCGTACAGCTCCGCCGCCGAATTATACTCGGCCCGGTCGCGATCGAGGTGCGCGAGGTTGTAGAGCGCGTACAGTTGGCGCTCGCTGTTCTTCGCCGCGGCGAACAGTGCCAGCGACTCGCCGAACAGCTCCCGCGCCCGATCGAAGTCGCCACCCTTCAGGTAGACGACGCCGAGATTCAACGCTGCCAGCCCCCAGAGGTCCGGCGTTCCCGCCGTCCGGCCGATCGCGATCGCGGTGGTGAGGTGGCGCTTCGCCTCCTCCCACTGTCCGAGCGCGACGTAGACCGTGCCCAGGTTGTTGTGGCATCGCGCCTGGCCGCGCCGGTCGCCGAGCGATTCCCAGAGCGCGAGGGCGCGCTTCTGGATCTCGAGCGCCTGCGTCGGCTGGTCGGGCTGGATCGCCATCCCGAGCCGCATCAGCGAGTCACCGAGCAGCGCGGGGTCGGCGACTTTTTCCGCCAGCCGCACCGCATCCCACGCCGCGCGCTCGCTCGCCTGCGTGTCGCCAAGGCGCCACTGGGAGAGCGAGATCATCTTGAGCAGCGAGACCCGCTCCGCGTCGGCGCCGAGCGTCTGCGCCTCCTTGTCGAGCGCGTCCGCGACGTCGAGCGTCTGGCGCGCCGGCTGCCCGAGCAGGCCACGCAGGCGCTCGCGCAAGACGCGCAGGGAGAGTGAGCGCTTGAGATCGCCCTGCCCCTCGAACCAATCGATGGCGAGGTCGCAGAGCTCCTGCGCCTCCACGTACTGACCGACCGCCTCCGCGATCTGCGCCAGGCGCACGCGAACGTCGGCGAGGTGCGCGGGACTGGCCGCGTTGCGCTCGGCGACGTGGAGGAACTCGGTGCCTTCCGTGTGCGCGTACACCGCCTTCGCCTGATCGGCAGCGAGGATCGCGTAGTGATACGCCTTCTCGGCGTTCCCACCGCGGTCATAGTGCGTCGCGATCTCGGCGGCGGCGTCGGGAGTTCGCCGTTCCAGCGCCTGGGCGACCCGCTCGTGCATGCGGCGGAGGCGTCGCGGATTTACCGACTCGCGAAGCACTTCCGCCATCTTGCCGTGCGTGAACGCGTAGCGGTCGCTCTCGCGGTCGGCGGTCGCCTGGAGCACCGACGCGCGGATCCCCTCGTCCACCGCGTCGAGCAGCTCTTCCTCGCTGCCGGCGCCCGCCTCGATCGCCAGATCGAGGTCGAACTCGCGCCCGATCACGGCCGCCGTCGTGAGGATGGTCTGCGCCTCGGCCGACAGTCGCGAGAGACGCCGCGAGATCAGGTCGCTGACGCCGACGGGAAGGCGGAGCTCGGAGACCGGCCGCCATTCCCAGCGCTCGCCCGTGTACCAGACCGCGCCTTCGTCGACGAGGGTGCGCAGCACCTGCACGACGAAGAGCGGATTCCCCTCGGTATGGCGGTAAAGGAACGAGAGCAGCTCGCGCCCGACGTCCTGGCGGTGGAAGGCCGCCTCGACCCACTGCTTCAGCTCATCGCGCGTCAGGCGCGACAGCGTCATCTCGTGAAAGAGCTCGTTGCGCGACAGGCGGCGCCGGCGCTCCAGCGTCTCGCCGTAGGTCTCCTCGGCGCGGATCGTCAGGCAGATGAGGAGCCGCTCGTTCTCGAGTTGCGGGACGAGGTACTCGAGCGTGTCCCACGACGCCGAGTCGGCCCACTGCATGTCGTCGAGCACGATGACGAGTGTGCGCTCGCGCGCGGCGAGGCGCACGTATTCCGCGATCTCCTCGAGCAGCATGTACTTCGAGCCGACGTTCGAGTCCTCGAACGGTGCGTCCGCGCCTAACGCTGGCACGAGTCGCGGCAGCTCGCGCCACGGATGCTTCGGGACGATGTCGAGGCGGCGGATCGCGCCGATCACCTCGGCCCATGGCGCGTACGGTGCCTGCACGTCGGCTTCGTGCGCGCGACCGGTGACGAGCGAGCCCGCGCGGAGCCTGACCTCCGGCTCGAGCTGCTTGATCAGCGTCGTCTTGCCGACCCCCGCCTCGCCGCTCACGGCGACCACCTTCGGGTGTCCCTCGCCCGCTTCCTCGAGGAGCTTCACCATCGCGCGGAGCTCGTCGACGCGGCCGACGAAGCGCTCGATGCTGAGCGGGAGGTGTGTCGGCGCCTCGTCGGTGATCGAGGCGATCGCGACACCGTCGCGTCCCTGCCGCTTCACCTGGTACAACGCGCGGTCGGCGGCGGCGAAGAGCGTGTCGTAGTCCCCTGCGTGTTCCGGGAAGGACGCGACGCCCATCGACGACGTGACGACGACGGAACCGGACCGATCGCGGAGGAAGAACGTGTGTCCGCGAATTCCGGCGCAGATCCGCTCCGCGACCTCGCGCGCCGCGTCGGCGGGAGTGTCGGGGAGCAACGCGACGAACTCGTCGCCCGCGTAGCGCGCGGCGACGTCGGAGGCGCGCAGGTTCTTGCGGATCAGCTCCGCGACGCCGACGAGAACGTCGTCGCCCTGCAGGTGGCCATAGGTGTCGTTGACCAGCTTGAAGTGGTCGACGTCC
>JABFXM010000508.1 GCA_013361745.1 Gemmatimonadaceae bacterium
GCTCGAGCTCCTGGATGTGGATCGACGAGTAGACGTCGTCCTTCACCAGACGCTCGCTGAGCACGATCGCGTCCTCGAAGTTGTGCCCGTACCACGGCATGAACGCCACCGTCACGTTCGAGCCGAGCGCGAGCTGCCCCATCTCGGTCGCGGCGCCGTCGGCGAGCACGTCGCCGACCTTCACCTTCTGGCCGAGGCGGACGAGCGGCCGCTGGTTGATCGCCGTGTCCTGGTTCGTGCGCCAGTACTTCTTCAGGCGGTAGCGGTCGTGCTGCGTCAGGCGCGCGAGCGGGCGATCATCGTCGCCCTTCTTCGCGACGCGCTCCGCCGGCCCCGCGTCGACGATGATCTCGTCGGCGGTGACGCGCGTGACGACGCCGGCCCGGCGCGCGATGACCACCGCGCCCGAGTCCACCGCCACCTTCTCCTCGAGCCCCGTGCCGACGAGCGGCGTCCGCGGATTGAGGAGCGGCACCGACTGACGCTGCATGTTCGAGCCCATGAGGGCGCGGTTCGCGTCGTCGTGCTCGAGGAACGGGATGAGCGCCGCGGCGATCGAGACGAGCTGCTCGGGCGCCACGTCCATGTAGTCGATGCGATCGGGCGGCACGAGCGGCACGTCACCCTGCTGCCGCGCGAGCACCAGCTCGTCGACGAAGGTACCGTCCTCGTTCAGCGGCGCGTTCGCCTGCGCGATGATGACGTCCTCCTCGCGGTTGGCGTCGAGCCACTCGAGCTCACCGGTCACCTTGCCGTTGCGCACCACGAAGTACGGCGTCTCGACGAAGCCGAGGTCGTTCACGCGCGCGTAGCACGCGAGCGAGGTGATGAGGCCGATGTTCGGACCTTCCGGCGTCTCGATCGGGCACATGCGCCCGTACTGCGAATAGTGCACGTCGCGCACTTCGAAGCCGGCGCGCTCACGCGTCAGACCACCGGGTCCGAGCGCCGAGAGACGACGCTTGTGCGTCAGCTCGGCGAGGGGGTTGGTCTGATCCATGAACTGCGACAACTGCGACGAGCCGAAGAACGCCTGGATCACCGCGCTCACCGTCCGCGCGTTCACGAGGTCGTCGAGCGAGATCTTCTCCGGGTCGGTGTTGATCGACATGCGCTCCTTCACCAGGCGCGCCATGCGGGACAGACCGACCGAGAACTGGTTCGCGATCAGCTCGCCCACCGAGCGGATGCGCCGGTTGCCGAGGTGATCGATGTCGTCCACGTGCCCGCGGCCCTCGTGGAGCTCCACGAGATAGCGGATGATCGCGACGAAGTCCTCGCGCGTGAGCACGGTGACGTCCGCCGGCGTGGCGAGGCCGAGCCGCTGGTTGATCTTGTAGCGGCCGACGCGGCCGAGGTCATAACGCTTCGGCGAGAAGAAGAGCCGCTCGAGCGCCTGCTTCGCCGTCTCCATGTTCGGCGCGTCGCCGGGCCGGAGCAGCGTGTAGATCTGCTGGAGCGCTTCCTTCTCGTCGCTCGTCGGATCCTTCGCGAGCGTGTTCTTGATCAGCATCGACTCGGCGCGACCCGAGGCGACGAAGACCTGGACCTTGTTGATCTCGGCCTTGCGCAGCTTCCGGATCAGCGTGTCGGTCAGCGACTGGCCGACGTCGGCGACGACCTCGCCCGTCTCCGGGTCGACGGCATCGACCGCGAGGACGCGGCGCGTCGGGCGCTCACCGCGCTCGATCGCGTCGACTTCGTCGCGGAGGTCGATCGTCATGTACGACGCGAACACCTTGACGCTGTCGATCTTCTGCCGGCGGAGGCGGTTCAGCACCTCCTCGGTGAGCTCGTCCCCTTCCTTGACGAGGAGGACGTTCTCGGCGCGCTCGCGCTCGGCGCGCGCCTTCTTGGTGCGTGCCTTCGGCGCGTCCTCGGCGGTCGCTTCGCCCGGGAGGGCGATGTCCTCGGCGATGATCGCGCCGATGACCTCGCGCAGGTCGCCGCGGCTCTCGCGCTTCTTGTTCAGGTCGAGATCGCGGACCGCGAAGAAGAGGCGGAGGATGTCCGAGTTGTTCCCGTAGCCGAACGCGCGGAGGAGCGCAGTGGCGGGGAACTTCTTCTTCTTGTCGATGTGCACGTAGACGACATCATGGATGTCGACCGTGAACTCGACCCACGAGCCGCGGAACGGGATGATGCGCGACGAGATCAGCCGCTGTCCGTTCGGGTGCGTGCTCTCCTCGAACACGACGCCCGGCGACCGGTGCAGCTGGCTGACGATGACGCGCTCGGCGCCATTGATGACGAAGGTGCCGAGCGAGGTGAGCACCGGCAGCTCGCCGAGATAGACTTCCTTCTCGATGATGTTCCGCGGGCGCTTGACCCCGTTGACTTCCTCGTTGATGACGAGCTGCAGCGTCGCCTTCAACGGGGCGGAATAAGTCATGTCGCGCTCGATGCACTCCTCGACCGAGTATTTCGGCTCGCCGAGGTGGTAGCGCACGAACTCGAGGGAAAAGTTTTCGTGGACGTCGGTGATCGGGAACAGGTCCTTGAAGACCCGTTCGAGACCGACGTCCTCGCGGTCATGCGAAGCTGCGTCCAGCTGCAGCAGCGCCTCGAAGGCGCGCGTCTGGATGTCGAGGAGATGGGGCATGTCCATCCCCTGCTCGAGCTTCGCGAAGGAAATCTGCTTCATCTGACTAGGCATGTCTCACCCGCGGGCAGGCCAAAAATGCTCCGCAACCCCCGCCGCCAGGCACAGCCGTGGCGCGGGGGACGGAGCTCTCAATTGCTTCGATTGTGTTCCGAGTGGAACTGATCACAGTGGCAGCCGGGTGAAGTGAGGAGTGGGGCCGGGCCCGGATGCGGGAGTCATTTCCCCGCATCCGGGAGGCCCGCGTCCTTACTTCACCTCGACAGCCGCGCCCTGCTCCTCGAGCTTGGCCTTGATCTGGTTCGCCTCGTCCTTCGAGACGCCCGCCTTCACCGCCTGCGGAGCGCCATCCACCAGGTCCTTCGCCTCCTTCAGGCCGAGACCGGTGATCTCACGAACGACCTTGATGACCTTAATCTTCTTCGCGCCGGCATCC
>JABFXM010000307.1 GCA_013361745.1 Gemmatimonadaceae bacterium
CTCCTCGACCGTCAGATCACGCGCGAGACGGACGGCGGCGACGCGCCCGTCGGCGATCCACCGGCTCGCCTCGCGCGGGGCCGCGGCGAGGGCCGGGGAGAATCGCGCGTTGGCGAGGACCGCGCCGCGCGGAATGGAGCCGACCGCCCCCGGGGCGTCCTCCTCCTCGAAGTCGGCGAGGTGCGGCGCGCTCGCGAACCCGATCGCGGCCATGCCTAACGCGCGCGCCCATCGCTCCCGCACGAGCAGCGCGCCCGATCGAAGCTCCGCGACCGGGCGCGTCAGCGCGAAGGGCTCGAATCGCCGGGCGCGCGCGTCGTCGTAGAGGACGACGCCGTTCATTTGCGGTCGCGGACCTCGCTCGGCAGTCCTTCGACGAGGCGCTTGAGGTCGGCCGCGCCTTCCATCGTCGTCACCACCGTGAGCCCCTCGCGCGAGATGACGACGAGGTTCGACACGCCGTAGAGGACCACGGTATTTCCTTCCGCGTGCACCACGTTCTCGCGCGCCTCGAGGACGTGGACGTCGCCGCTCGCGGCGTTGCCGTGCGCGTCGCGCTCGCGCACACGCCGCAGCGCCGCCCAGGTGCCGACGTCGTCCCACGCGAAGTCACCGGGCAGCACGAAGACGCGGTCGCTGCGTTCGAGCACACCGACGTCCACCGATATCGACTGCGCCGCGGCGAAGAACGCGGCGATGTCGGCACCGGTGTCGAGCGCGGGCGCGACTTCCGGCGTGTGCTTCCGCACCTCCTCGAGGAAGTCCCCGGCGCGCCAGACGAAGATCCCCGAGTTCCAGAGATACCCTTCGCGCACCATCCGCTCGGCGACCTCGCGCGTCGGCTTCTCGACGAAGCGCGCGACGCGCCGCGCGTCGCCCGCGATCGCTTCACCGGGCTGGATGTAGCCGAACCCCGGATCCGGGCGCGTCGGGACGATCCCCACCGTGACCAGCGCGTGGTGCTGCTCGGCGAAATCCGCCGCCTGCGCGAGCCGCCGGCGAAATTCCTCCGGCACGCCCACCGACCAGTCGGCATGCACGCAGATCATCACGGCGCCGTCGCCGTCGCGCCGCGCGATCTCACGCGCGGCGAACGCCAGTGCCGCCGCCGTCCCGGCTGGTCGTGGCTCGGCGATGATGTTCTCCCAGGGGAGCTCCGGCGCGAGCTCGGCGATCGGACCGACGAGCCCCGCGTTGGTGAGCACGAGCGTCCGATCGGCGGCGACCAGCGGCGCGAGCCGGTCGAGCGTGTTGCGGAGGAGCGGCGATCCGTCGACGAGCGGGAGGAGCTGCTTCGGACGTTCGGGAGTGCTCAGCGGCCAGAACCGCGAGCCCACTCCGCCCGCGAGCACCACTGCCCAGCGACTCATTCGGCGTCGGCCGCGTCCACGCCGACTCCTGCCAGCTCCGCCGCGCGCGCAAAGAGCTTCTTCGGGCTGAACGGCTTCGTCAGAAAATCGCTCGCGCCCAGCGAGAGTGCGCGCCGCTGCTGCGCCTCCTGTCCCGCGGCGGTGAGGATGATGCACGGGACGTCCTTCAGCCGGTCGTCGGCCCGCATCTTCGCGAGGACGTCGAGCCCCGTGAGGCGTGGCATCATGAGATCGAGAAGCACGAGCGCGACGTCGTCCTCGCGCTGCAGCACGTCCATCGCTTCCTGACCGTCGTACACGAGCGTGACCCGGAACGGGCCCTGCTCGAGCTTCATCTTGATGATGCGGCCGATGTGCGGCTCGTCGTCGGCGACGAGTACGTGGTGCGGAGCCGGGATCGCGGAGTCAGACGAGGGCTGCAATGTGCTGGCGGTTGCGGCGCAGCTCGAAGAGCAGCTTGCCGACATCGGCGTTCGACTGGACGAGGACGAGCAGGAGCGCCTCGCGCGAGAGGACGGACACGATCGCGTAGCCGCGCTCGTACTCGAGGATCGAGGTCACGAGCTCGCCGCGCTTGGCAGCGCTCGCGAGCTCCTCGGCCGCGTTGATGATCGAGGGGATGTGCGCGGCGATGTGTTCGGGATCGAAATTCGGCAGGACCTGACTGTCGATGAGCAGCCCGTCCCGGCCCAGCACCACCGCGGCTTCGACCCCTTCGCGCTGACGAATCGCGCCGACGAGGTCGCGAATGGTAGCCATCTTCGCTCCGGAAATGGTCGTGCGAAGCTAGAGATCGCGCGAGTCGAAGTCAAGCAGCGCCAATCGCTTGAACTCTTTTCCGCCACGGGGTATCCTAAGGCTCGCCGTCCCGCACCTTTTCCTGGTGATCCCGCTCCTGATGAGTCTTCGTCGTCTCCTCGCGCTCGCGGTCCTTCCGCTCGCGGCCGCCATCGCCTGCCACGTCGCGTACGCGCCGAAGGCGCTCTATCCGATCAGCGCCGACACGCTCCGTCTCAGCGCGCTCACCGGCACCCCGATCGATGCGCGAAGCGCCGTTCTGCTCCTCTCCGGATCCGAGATCGTGCCGGGCCAGAGCGAGAACTTCGACTTCGCGCTCGACATCGATGCGAACGGGAACGTCGTGATCATCCCGCGCACGAAGGTGCTGACCTGCACCTCGCTCTGCCAGCTCGGCATCGCCTTCCCGTCGGCGCCCTTCGACTCGCTCTACGACGCCCCCGAGCGTGGCTACGTCTACGATTCGACGAAGACCGTCGCGCCGGGGAAGGCGGTCGCCTTCGTCACGAAGGCGACGAGCTGCATCCCATCCAACATCTCGACGTACGACGTCTACGCCAAGATGGTGGTCGACAGCGTTCGCATGTCCGATCGCGCGATCTTCATCCGCCTCGTCACCGATCCGAACTGCGGCTTCCGCGGGCTCGTCCCGGGTATCGTCCCCAAGCACTGACCCATGCACGATCTCAGGGCGGTACGCGATTCCGTCGACGCGCTGCGCGACGGGATGGCGCGTCGCGGAAAGCTCGACGGGCTGGGGCCGCTGATCGACCGCGCGGTCGCGCTCGACCGCGACCGCCGTCTGATGATCCAGGCGGTCGAGGAGCGCAAGGCCGCGCGCAACGCGTCGAGT
>JABFXM010000546.1 GCA_013361745.1 Gemmatimonadaceae bacterium
CGCGATCGTCCTTCTGGCGATCGCGGTTTCTTTCCTGTCGCTCGGCAACATGTACGCGTACGATGACGGAGCGATCGTCTATGCCAACGACCGCATCCACTCGCTCGCGCACATCCCCGCGCTCTTCGCCGAGCCGTACTGGGGAAGGGAGACCACCGCCGGCGGCTATCGTCCGCTCACCCTGGCGATGTTCGCGCTCGAGTGGTTCGTCGGCGGCGGGCGACCGATCGTCATGCACCTCGCGAACGTCCTCATCTACGCCGCGCTCTGCTGGATGGTCTTCGCGCTGGCGCGACGCATCCTTCCGCCGGTCGCAGCGTGGACGGCCGCCGCGCTCTTCGCGGTCCATCCGGTGCACGTCGAGGCGGTCGCGAACATGGTCGGGCAGGCGGAGCTGATCGCCGCCCTCGCGTGCGTCGCCGGCGTCGTGATCTACGTGCGTGAGCGCGACCGGTCGACGATGCGCTGGCCGGCCGCGTTCGCCGTCTTCGGCTGTTTCGTGGCGGCGACGCTCGCGAAGGAGAACGGCGTGATGTTCCCGCTCTTCCTGCTCGCCGCCGAGTTGACGATCGTGCGCGACGCGCGCCCGATCGCGCGGCGCTTCGTGACGGCGCGCCCGCTCGTGCTCCTCCTCGTGCTCGGTGGCGCGGTCTACCTCTGGGTCCGCATGCAGGTGCTCGGCGACCTCGCCGGGATGCCGCCGCACGTGGCGTACGTCGGGCTGCACATGTCGAACGCGCATCGTGTACTGACCATGATCGGGATGGCGAAGGAATGGACGCGCCTCCTGCTCTGGCCCTGGCACCTCGTCGCGGAGTACTCGCCGCCGCTCGTCCCGCTCGCGATCGAGATGAGCCCCGACCAGCTCCCCGGGTTGCTCGCGATCGTCGTCACGCTGGCGACGCTCTGGTTCTCGGTGAAGCGCGGCTGGCGCGACGTGGCCTTCGGAATCTCGTGGACGATCGCCGCGATGCTTCCGATCAGCGGCTTCCTCTTCGCCACCGGCTTCATCCTCGCCGAGCGGACGATGATGCTGCCGAGCGTCGGCGCGATGTTCGTCGTCGCCGCGCTCGGGTGGCGGCTGTGGGAGGCGATCCCCGAGACCGGTCCGCTCGCACGGCCGGCGCGCATCGGATTCGCGTCGATCGTCGGCACGCTGCTGCTCGCCGGCGCCGTGCGCAGCGAGCTGCGGCAACCGGTATGGCGCGACAACGACGCGCTCTTCTCCGCGACGGTGAAGGATGCGCCCACGAGCTATCGCGCCCATCAGATCATGGCGACGTGGCTCTTCCTCCGTGACTTCAAGGGCGAAGGGGAGCAGGAGATGCTGCAGGCCATCCGGCTCTTCCCCTACGACCCGATCCCTCCCTATCTCCTCGCCGAGGAGTACCGGAAGGCCGGCGCCTGCGATCGCGCCCTGCCGCTGTATCGCTGGTCGCTCTCGGTCACCGATACCGCCGCGGGGTTCGCGCTCGCGCCGTACACGCGCTGTCTCGTCAGGACGGGAGACTACGCGACCGCGCGTGTGCAGGCCCTGCGCGGCATCTCGCGCGGCGACGCGGTGTGGCAGTATCGTCGCCTGCTTCGGCAGGTCGATTCGTCGCGGATCGCGCACACGCAGCCCGACTCACTCGACGGATGGCTCCGCAGGCCCGGGACGCGCATTCCATCGGTGCCGCGGGTCGCAACCGCTTCGCGTTAGGCGGGCACGATGCCACGCGACCGTGGGATGACGAAGGACGCGCTCGTCGAAGTCCTTCGCGCGCGTATCCTGCGCGGGCTGCATGCGCGGACGCTCGCCCCGGGCGATCGCCTGCCGAGCGCGCGTGAGGTCGGGGCGGATTTCGCGGCCGATCACCGCGTCGTACTCGCCGCCTACCGCGAGCTCGCCGAGGAGAAGCTCGTGGAAATCCGGCAGCGAACGGGTATCTACCTCGCGCGCCGATTCTGGGCGGGGGCGAACACTCCCGGCCTCGAGTGGCTGATCGACACGCTTCAGCAGGGACTGGCGCGTGACGTCCCGATCTTCCGGCTCCACGAATGGTTCCAGCGCGTCGTGCTGACGCGGCGGCTCCGCGCGATCCTCGTCGAGGAAACGGGCGATCAGATCGAGGGGATCTGCCACGAGCTCCGCGCGGACTACGGGTTCGACGCGCGCGGGATCGAGGCGACCGAGCTCGCCGACCCGAAGGATTCGACGATCGTCGCGCTTCGCCAGGCGGACCTCATCGTTACCACCCGCGCGTTCGCGACTCTCGTTCGCCAGATCGGCGAGAGTGTGCATGTTCCCGTGATCGTCGCCGAGTTCGGGGTGAGTCTCATGGGCGGCGACTGGCATCAGCTGCTCCGCGAACGGCTCTATGTCCTGGTGGGCGACGAGCGGTCGGTCCCCGCGTTGACGCAGCGATTCGAGGAGCTCGGCTGCGCGATGGAGAACCTTCGCGTTCTCGTCGTTGGGCGTGACGACGTCGCGGTCATTCCGGCCGACGCCACGGTCTACGTCACGCGCGGCGCGGCCCGCGCCTTGGGTCAGACCGTCGTGCCGGGACGCCACCTGCCGCCGGCGCGTGGCTTTGCCCCCGCGACCGCCCGCGCGCTCATCGATCACGTCGTCCGCACGAACGTGAACGAGGCGTTCATCCCTCTGGGTGTGCCGGCGGCCCCTCCGTCACGAAAGCCGCGGATGGGCTGAAAGCCGCGCTCTGGCGGGCGCGCGCGGCTTCCGCGTTCTGCGAAGAATCGTGCGTAACGCGGCCAGATCTGGTCGTGATAATTGTATCAGCTTATCGCAAGACATTGAATCGCACGCAGTTGCAAATCGCGTAAAATGCGGTACGCGCCCTGCCTTTCCATGGGCCCGGAGATGCGGTCCGAATGGGCCGCACCCGTCTTCCCCCCCCCAACGGAGATCTTCCAATGCTTCGCAATGCGCGCAAGGGCTTCACGCTGATCGAGCTTCTGATCGTGGTCGTCATCATCGGCATTCTCGCGGCGATCGCGATTCCGAAGTTCGCCAAC
>JABFXM010000132.1 GCA_013361745.1 Gemmatimonadaceae bacterium
GAATCCCGGCATCGCCGCGAAGAACGAGCTGCGCGACTGTGGACGCACGAAGCGGTTCCCGACGACCAGCGCGATCCCGCTCCGCCCCACGACGGGCAGGTACAGTATCGCGGTCAGCGCCGCGGCCCCGGTGCCCGTCCAGCCCAGCCGCGCCCGCATCGTCCGCGCGTCGATCACGGCGTCGCCGCTCCGCGCCTCGCCCCACATCCAGAGCGCGATCCCGAAGAGCGGATAGAGCATGATCGGGATCGTCCACGCGCCGAGCGCCGCCATGATCGCGATCGCGAGCCACCCGGCGAGATTGTCGCTCCTCCGCTGCCGCTCGGCGATGATCGCGATCGCGATCGTCAGGCAGCACAGGATGGTGTAGCCGCGCGCGTTGGTCGAATAGAGCACGAGGCTCGCCGACGTCGCCGCGAGCGTCGCCGCGAGCACCGCGGCCGCCCGGGAGTGGCACGCGCGCGCCAGGCCCCACGTCAGAGGTACGAGCAGCACCCCGGCGACGAACGCGGGGACGCGGAGCGCGGTCGGCGAATCCCCGAACAGCGCCGCCGACAGGTGCACGAGCAGCGTGTGGAAGAGATGATTGTTCGGGAAGCGATAGTCGGAGAGTCCGAGAGGCAGCGGCTGCGACGCGTAGTCGAGCCACGTCGCCGCCTCGTCGTAGCGGATCGGCTGGGCGAGATCGCGCGCGCGCAGCAGGATCGCGAGCACCGTCGCCGCGGCGAGCACCCCCCACTCCCATCCCGCGACGCGCCGCAGCGCGCCCGCGTAGTCCGCTCGCAGCGCACGCCATGCCGGGCCGAGACGCGGCCACAGCGCACGGATGCGGTGGCGCGTCCGCCGATCTCCCTCCGCGAGCGCGAGCAGAACGAGGAGCGCGAGAAGCATGGCGAGGAAAGTCTAGCCGCGCCCGGGCCCGCCGCACACCCCGGGGTTAACGCAGCGAGGCCCGGAGATCCGGGCCTCGCTGCCTCCGACCGACTTTCCGCTCAGACGCCGACCGCTTTTCCGCGCTCCTGGTCGAGCGTCGCGCGGTAGGCCGGCGCCGGGACGCCGTCGCCCTTCACCCGGAAGAAGCTCACCTGCCGCTGCAGCGTGTCGGCCTGCGCCGACATCTCCTCCGCCATCGCCGCGAGCTCCTCCGCCGCCGCCGCGTTGCGCTGCGTGATCTCGTCCACCTGGCCGAGCGCTCGCGTCACCTGCTCGATCCCCGCCGCCTGATCCGCCGACGCCGCCGCGACCGTCTGCACGACGTTCGCCGTCTTCCGGATCGAGGGCACCAGTTCGGCGAGCAGCGCCCCCGAGGCTTCGGCGACTTCCTGGCTCGAGCCGGCGATGCGCGTGATCTCCTTCGCCGCCGCCTGGCTGCGCTCGGCGAGCTTGCGGACCTCCGTCGCGACGACGTTGAAGCCGCGCCCGTGCTCGCCGGCGCGCGCCGCCTCGATCGCCGCGTTCAGCGCGAGGAGGTTCGTCTGGTTCGCGATCTCCTCGATGATCGACACCTTGTCGGCGATAGTCTTCATCACCTCGAGCAGCTGCTGGATCGCCTTCCCGCTCTCGTCGGCGTCCTTCGCGCCCTTGAGCGCGAGGCTCTCCATCTCGCGGCTGCTCGTCGTCGTCCGCGCGAGCGAGTTGTTGATCTCCTCCAGCGACGACGTCGTCTCCTCGACGCTCGCCGCCTCGTCGTTGGCGCCCTCGGAGAGGCTCTGCGCCGACGCCGTGAGCTGCTGCGAGGCCGACGTGATCGCCGCGGCGCCGGAGCGCATGTCGCCGATCACGCGCGACAGCGTGTCGATCATCGAGACGAAGGCGTTCGCGAAGCTGTCGTCGGACGAACGCGGGGTCACCTGCACCGTGAGGTTCCCCTCCGACATCTGGTCGGCGACGGCGCCCATGTCGCGCAGGTACCGCGTCATGTTCGCGAATGCGTTGCCGAAGGTGTCGCGCTCCGAACGCGGCGTCACCCGCACCGAGAGGTCGCCGCGAGCGATCGCATCGGCGGTGTGCGACATCTCGCCGAGATAGGCGACCATCTCCTGCATCGATCGCAGCAGCCGGCCGACCTCGTCCTGCGTCTTCGCCTCGACCTTCACCGTCATGTCACCCTGGGCGAGCCGGTCGGCGGCCGTCACCGCCTCGGCGAGCGGGCCGGTGAGCGAGCGTGTCGCGAACTTCGAGAGCTGCGTCAATGCGAGGATGACGCCGATGGTGATCAGCCCGAGCACGATCAGGGCGGCTTTCTGCAGGCGACTCGCCGAGACGAAGGCGAGGCCGATCGCCGCCTTGTTGGCCACCGTCTGCGCGTCGATCGCCGCCTGCGTCTTCTTCAGCAGTTCCACCTGCTGCTGCATCATCTCGAGCAGCTTGTCGTTCATCGCGGGGCTGGTCGCCGCCTCGCTCGCGACCTGTCGCGCCAGCACGTAATAGGCGCGGAAGGTCGAGTCGAGATGCGCCACCGCGGCCTGGTCGTTCGTCGACCGCGCGCGCTGCGTGTCCAGGTCGGCGAGGAAGACGTCGCGCAGACTGTCCGCCTCGGAGAGGCGCTCCGGCTCGCGCGCATTGATCAGGTCGAGAAAGGTGCGCTTGATCGCCTCGAGCGTCTGCAGCTCGTTCTGGTTGCCCTGCAGCGACGGATAGTAGCCCGTCTCGATGCTGCGCATCTTCGCCTCGGTGAACTGCCCGAGCGTCAGCACGACGACGCAGACGACGACGAGGGCGCCGGCGGCGACCCAGGGGAAGACCTGCAGCTTTTCGCGGAAGGAGAGCCTCTCGAAGCGCCCTCGCAAGCTCTTGAACGTCACGTTGATTTCCGGCCCGACATCGGGGTGCGGTGGTGCGAGCGCGCCATGCGGCGGCGCTGGGAACTGCTCCGACCACAAGACGACCGGCGGCACCGATTCGTCTCAGGAATCGGTGCCGCCGGTCGACCAGGCTTCGGGACGCGCGTCAGGGCGCGATCGAGATGACCTTCACTCCACGCCCGACGTCCGCGCCCTTCGACACGTAGCCGAT
>JABFXM010000472.1 GCA_013361745.1 Gemmatimonadaceae bacterium
ATGCTCCTCGCTCCCCGGCGCGGCGGCGCGGAAGGCGTCGAGCGCGGCGGCGAGCGACTCGTCGCTCAGCGCGGCGCCGTGGGTCGCGTAGATCCCGCGCAGGTCGATGTCCGCCTTGTACCCCGCCCCGACGAGCCACTGCGCCCGCGAGAGCTCCTCCATGAAGGGCTCTCCGAGCCGGCGCAGCCGGTCGAGCGCCTCGATCACACGCCGAGCTTGTCGCCGAGGAAGCCGACGAGGCGGTCGGCGGCGACGCGGTCCTGCTTCAGCGTGTCACGGTCGCGCACGGTGACGGTGCCGTCGTTCGTCGAGTCGCCGTCGACGGTGATCGCGAAGGGCGTCCCGACCTCGTCCTGGCGGCGGTAGCGCTTGCCGATGCTTCCCGTCTCGTCGTAGTCGACGGGGAACTTCGCGCGCAGCGCCTTCTCGATGCGCTTCGCCATCTCCGGCTGCCCATCCTTCTTCGTCAGCGGGAAGATCGCCGCCTTGATCGGCGCGAGCGCGGGGTCGATGCCGAGGACGACCCGTCCCTCGTCCTCGCCGGGGACGCTCTCCTCGCGGTAGCCGTTCACGAGTACGGCGAGCGTCGTCCGGTCGCAGCCCACCGAGGTCTCGACGACGTACGGCAGGTAGCGCTCGTTGTTCGGCTGGTCGAAGTACTCCAGCTTCTTGCTCGAAAACGTCTGGTGCTGGGTGAGGTCGAAGTCACCGCGGTTGTGGACGCCCTCGATCTCCTGGAAGCCTAACGTTCCACCGAAGTCGAACTGCACGTCGAAGGCGGCGCGCGCGTAGTGCGCGAGCTCCTCCTTCGTGTGCTGGTGGAACATGAGCCGGCTCTCGGCGAGGCCGAGCGAGCGGTGCCAGTTCATGCGCTCGCCCTTCCAGTACTCGAACCACTCCATGTCCGTCCCCGGCTTGACGAAGAACTGCATCTCCATCTGCTCGAACTCGCGCGTCCGGAAGATGAAGTTGCCGGGAGTGATCTCGTTGCGGAACGCCTTCCCGATCTGCGCGATGCCGAAGGGCACCTTCTGCCGCGTGCTCTGCTGGACGTTGAGGAAGTTGACGTAGATCCCCTGCGCCGTCTCCGGCCGCAGGTAGACGACCGACGCCGTGTCCTCGACGGGCCCCATGAACGTCTTGAACATGAGGTTGAAGAGCCGCGCCGCGGAGAGGGTGCCGCGGTTGCCGCAGGCGGGGCAGACGACGTCGGGGGTGCCCGGCGTCCCCTTGATCCTCGGATCGTCGGCGCGAAAGCGCTTCTTGCACTGCTTGCAGTCGACGAGGGGATCGGTGAAGCCTGCGACGTGCCCGCTCGCTTCCCACACGCGCGGATGCATGAGGATCGCCGCGTCGAGCCCCTCGATGTCGTCGCGCATCCGGACCATCGCGTTCCACCAGCGGTCCTTGATGTTCTTCTTCAGCTCGACGCCTAACGGTCCGTAATCCCAGACCGAGCCGGTGCCGCCGTAGATCTCGGAGGACTGGAAGATGTAGCCGCGCCGCTTGGCGAGCGACACGAGCTTGTCCATGACGTCGGGATGAGACTGGGCGGGCGGCATCGCGGAGCTGGTTGGGGTTGCCGGGCAATATAAACCGCGCCGGGGGGATGCACGAATGGGCGGATGTGCGTGCAGGAGAACCAGCGATGCGCGCGCAGGCGAACCAGCGGACGGCGTGTCAACGATACTGCTATCACCGCATCACGTCATGGATCGTTCGTCGTGAATCTCGGTATCGTTGCCCGGCCATCCGCTCCTTCGCCTTCACGTTCATCCCCCACGAGCCGCCGGACTATGAGCTCGCCGTGCCCCCGCCCGTTCTCGATGAACGTCTTGTTCGCGTCGTACCCCGACGCGATCACGCCGGCGATGAACACCCCGGGCACCGTCGTCTCCATCGTCGCCGGATCGTGCGCGGGGATCCCCGTCGCCGGATCGAGCGGGACGCCGAGCTGCTCGAGGAGCCCCGTCTCCGGCATGTAGCCGATCATGGTGTAGACGCGGTCGGCGCGGATGCGGTCCTCGCCGAAGGGACCCACGATCACGACGTACTCCGGCTCGATCCGCGCCACACGCGCTTCCCACCGCGCCTTGATGCTCCCCTCGGCGATGCGGTTGGTGAGGTCCGGAAGGACCCACGGCTTGATGTTGCGGTCGAAGCTCGGGCCGAAGTGCACGAGCGTCACGCGCGCGCCGGCGCGATACAGCTCGAGCGCCGCCTCGACCGCGGAGTTGCCGCCGCCGACCACCACGACGTCGCGGTCGAAGTCGTCGTGCCCCTCGCGGAAGCGGTGCGTCACGTGAGGCAGGTCCTCGCCGGGAACGCCGAGCCGGTTCGGCCGGCCGAAATACCCGGTCGCGACGACGATCGCGCGCGCCGCGGTCTCGTGCGACTGGCCGACCTGCGTCCGCGTGCGGAGGAGAAAGCGCGCGTCGATCGGCCGCTCGACGCGCTCCACCGATTCGACCCGCTCGTACTGCCGCACGTCGAGATCGAAGTGCTTCACCAGCGCGCGGTAGTAGGCGAGCGCGTCGCGACGCGTCGGATTCTCCGACGGCACGACGAACGGGATGTCGCCGATCGAGAGTCGCTCCGCCGTCGAGAAGAAGCTCATGTACGTCGGGTAGCCGGCGATCCCGCTCACGACACAGGCGCGGTCGAAAAGCACCGCGTCGAGCCCCGCGCGCTTCGCCGCGATCCCCGCCGCCAGACCGCACGGACCCGCGCCGACGATGGCGAGGTCATACACCCGCGCCGCCATGCTAGCCGACGCCGTGCAGACCGATGATCTGGTCGCGGCGCGTGCCGACGCTCACGTACGAGATCGGAGTCTCGCACAGCTCCTCGATGCGATCGATGTACCGCCGAGCCGCGCCGGGGAGCTGCGACAGCCGACGCGCCTCGTTCGTCGGGCGCTTCCACCCGTCGAACCACTCGTACCTCGGCACGAGCGTCTCGAGCGCGGCGAGGTCGCCGGGGAACTCGGTGTGGACGTCGCCGTCGACC
>JABFXM010000276.1 GCA_013361745.1 Gemmatimonadaceae bacterium
GGTCCGGTGACGACGACGTCCTTCGCCGCCCAGCCGGCGTCGAGGAAGTGCTTCGCGATCGCGTGCGCGGCGGGCGTCGTGCTCCCCTCCTTCCACGACGTGTTGATCTCGATCAGCTCCCTGAAGATCGCGCGCGCCTGCTGCTGGACAGGTGTGAGCTGCACGGTCTGCGCGGCGAGCGGTGTCGCGCCGGCGACGAGCGCGACGAGCAGCGGAAGTCGAAGCTTCAAGAGTCCCTCGTGATGTGTGTGCGCGCGTCAGGCGGCCGCGATCGCGAACCGCTCGACGGTGCCGCCGACAGTGCGGCCGTTCATGGTGACGTAGAGCTGCCCCTCGGTGATCGACAGCTCGAGCGCGACGCGCCGCTCGAGCATCGGCACGAGCTCGGCCAGCAGCGCGCGATCGATTGCATAGAGCTCGATCGACTCCGCTTTGTGGATCCGCTCCCCGCTCAGCGACCGGACGAGCTGCGCCGGATCCTTGTGCGTATAGACGGCGACGCGTGGCGACGCCTTGCTCGCCTTGTGCAGACGCGCCGCGTCGGGCGCACCGATCTCGATCCACGCGCGCAGCGCGCCCGTGAGATCGCGCACCGCAACCGCCGGCTCGTCAGGCTCGGCGAGCCCGCGCGAGAAGGCGATCCCCTCGGTGTACTCGAGGCAGTACGCGAGCACCCGCGTCAGCAGATACTCCTCCGTCTCCGACGGATGCCGCGCGACCTTGAGCGCGAGCGTCTCGTAGACGCCGCGATCGACGTTCGCGACCTGGACATCGAAGTTGTAGATCGTCGCGGAGAGGGCCATGTGTTCGAAGCTCATCCGCGCGCTAGCTTTCTACAGGAGGCTGAAGGCTTCCAGCCTCCTGCTTCCAGCCTCCTGCTTCCAGCCTCCTGCTTCCAGCCTCCGCGCGAACGAAACCCTCGACTACAACGATGCTCCAGCACAAACCGACCGCCATCGTCTGCGACATGGACGGCCTGCTCGTCGACAGCGAGCGGCTCGAGTGGCGCGTCTGGCGCGAGGCGGCGGTCGAGCACCGCATCGACCTCACCGACGAGCGCTTCCTCTCCTTCATCGGCCACAGCGCCGAGGAAGGGGAGAAGCTCCTGCGCGAGTACTTCGGCGCCGAGTTCGACGTCGGCGGCTTCCGCGCCACCTGCCGCGCGCGCATGCGCACGCTCATGGACGCGGAAGGCGTCGCGCTCAGGCCCGGTGCGCGCGAGTGGATCGAGTTCGTGACCGGCCTCGAGATCCCGGTCGCGGTGGCGACGTCGAGCGGACCGGCGTTCGCGCGCGAGCGACTGGGCGATCTCTGGTCGCACTTCGCGACGGTGGTGACGCGCGCCGACGTCGCCCGCGGCAAGCCGTTCCCCGATCTCTACCTCGAGGCCGCGGCGCGGCTGAACGTCAGCCCCGACGCCTGTCTCGCGCTCGAGGACTCGCCCACCGGCGCGCGTGCCGCACTCGCCGCGGGGATGCCGGTGCTCGTCGTCCCCGACCTCGTCACGCCGCCGGAGGAGCTGCGTGCGCTCGTCACCGGGGTCTACGAGTCGCTCCACGACGTTCGCTCGGCGGCGGAGCGGGCATGGAATGTCGCGCGCGACTGATCGCGGTGCGGCTCGGCCGAGGTGGCGTCGGATCGCTCCGTGGGGCGGTCGAGCACCTGCTGGTGGGCGAGTCGTAACGGGAGGAACTACGATCTTTACGGATCGGCACGGATGCACACGGATACGGCTTTGGGACATGTGGACGGAGGTGGTGCCACGCTGCCAAAAGCCGTTGCCGTATCGGTGAAGATCCGTGTAAGTCCGTGAAGATTGTCGTTCCCCACCGCTTGCACCGTCGCGCGCGTGAGCTAGCTCTCAGATGAGGGCGGCGCCGTACTCCGGCCGCCCGCACAACCGAAAGTCCAGGAGGAGCTCATGTCGCGCACGTCGATCGTTTCGGTCCGCATCGTCGCACTCTCCCTCTCCATCGCCGCGCTCGCGCGCACGTCGAGCGCGCAGGAGCACGCCGAGCATCACCCGCGGCAGCGCGCCGCGCGCGACAGCACCGCCCGCTGGGCCGCGGTCGACAGCGTGCTCGGTCGCAAGGGCATGATGAATCCGGGCGGCGTGATGAAGTTCTCCTTCCCGCGCCGCGACCTGCAGGTGACCGCCGACGGCGTCCAGCTCAAGCCCGCGCTCGCACTCGGTTCCTGGATCGCCTTCGCCGACATCGGGAAAGGTCAGGCGATGATGATGGGTGACCTCGTCCTCGCCGAGAGCGAGATCGCGCCCGTGATGAGCGCGCTGCAGAAGGGCGGCGTCGAGCAGAGCGCGCTCCACAATCACCTCGTCGGCGAGACGCCGCGCGTGATGTACATGCACGTCACGGCGCACGGCGACCCGGCGAAGCTCGCCGCGACGGTGCGCGACGCGTTCGGTCAGACGGCCACGCCGATGGACACCGCGAGCGCCGGCGGCGCGCCCGCCGCGCCCTTCGACCTCGACACCGCGGCGATCGCGAAAACGTTAGGCACGCATGGCAAGGTGAACGGCGGCGTCTACCAGATGAGCGTCCCGCGACGGGAGACGGTGCGCCACGATGGCCACGTCGTTCCGCCGGCGATGGGCGTCGCGACCGCGCTCAACTTCCAGCCGACGAGCGGCGGCAAGGTCGCGGCGACGGGCGACTTCGTGATGACCGAGTCCGAGGTGAATCCCGTGATCCGCGCCCTCCGCGACAACGGCATCACCGTCACCGCGCTCCATCAGCACATGCTCGGCGAGACGCCGCGGCTCTATTTCATGCACTTCTGGGCGAACGACGACGCGGCGAAGGTCGCGACGGGACTGCGCGCGGGGCTCGACAAGATGGCGGTGAAGAAGTAGGGCGCGGGTCGCGTCGGGGCACGTCGCGCATTCGGGCATCGCGCGGTTTGTTGGGAGTGAGAGCACCGAGCTGAATCGCGCGAGCTTGCCGCGGAGACGTGCACCGACGCGACCCGCGACGCCGCCTGCTCG
>JABFXM010000290.1 GCA_013361745.1 Gemmatimonadaceae bacterium
TTCGCCGAGGTCACCGCCCTCGTCGCCTCGCTCGGCGGCACCGTCGCCGGTGAGCACGGCGACGGCCGACTCCGCGCGCCGATCCTGCGCGAGGTGTGGGGGAACGACATCGTCGATCGCTTCGAGCGCGTGAAGCACGCCTTCGATCCGCGAGGGATCCTCAACTCCGGAGCGAAGCTCGCCATCACCGGTGAGTCGCGACTGGGCGACGTGAAGTACGACCCCGCGCTCCCGTCCCTCGACCCGGCGGCGCGCGCCGCCCTCACGACCATCGAACGCGATCGCGCTTATGCGTCCTTCCGTCTCGACCTGCTGAACGGGTAGCTTCCTCGTTCGTCGCCGAGAGTGGAGCGCGTGCAGCTTCCCGCCCCTCGCCTCCCGCACCGCGGTATCCCGCTCCCCGCGCCGCTCTTTCAAACGGAACCCGCTCCGCAGTTTCAAGAACCCCCGCCCTCCCACCGAGCATCATGTTCTTCACCGAGCCTCGCGTCACGCTTCTCGCCCGCCCGACCTTCACCGAGCCCGCTCACCTCGCGGTGAACTGGCTCGGAGACTCCACCGACGGCGAGCGTCTCGCCGAGTTCGCGGGGCGGCTCTGCTACATGAGCCAGCGGAACCCCGCGAACCGGTCGACGCGCGACTACCTCGAGAACATCAAGAAGCAGGGGCACGGGAGCGTCCTCGAGCACGCGAACTACTCGCTGCTCCTCGAGGGAGTGAGCCGCTCGCTCACCCACGAGTTGGTGCGCCATCGGGCGGGCTTCGCCTACTCGCAGCTCTCCCAGCGCTACGTCGACGAGAGCGACGCCCACTTCGTCGTCCCGCCGGCGATCATCGGCGAGGACGCGCTCGAGGAGGCGTGGCGCGAGCAGATGGAGAACGCGCTCGCGAGCTACGTCGCTCTCGTCGAGCAGCTGATGGAGCGCTACGGCTGGGTGGCCGACAAGGTCCACCGCCGGAAGATGGCGCGCGAGGCGGCGCGCGGCGTTCTCCCCAACTCCACCGAGACGAAGATCGTCGTCACGGGGAACGCGCGCGCCTGGCGGACGATGCTCGAGCTGCGCTCGAGCGAGGCGGCCGAGCTGGAGATCCGCCGCGCGGCGATCGCGGTGCTCCGACTTCTCCAGCGGGAGGCGCCCGCCTTCTTCGCCGACTTCGAGATCTACCAGGCGGAGGACCGGCGCGAGGCCGCCCGCATCGGCTACCACAAGGTCTGAGATTTTCCCGCGAGGCGATCGCGCCGGCGCGTGGCGTCGCGCGTGCTTGCTCGTCTTCGCGACGATGCTCACGCGTCGTCGCGATTTTTTTTCGCGAGCGCGCAAAAAATCATTGCGAAAAAGATCGACGCCAATAATTTGCGCTGAACTCGAATGGTGGCATTCGAGTTGCGCTCCTCGGCAGCACCTCACCGGCATCGGATGACGCGAATCGGTTTCGCCTACAATCAGAAGCCAGAGCAGGAGGCCCCGCGCGACGGCGGTGAGCTCGAGGCACCCCGTCCCGACGAAGAGCCTCCCAGTAGCGCCGACGCTCTCGCTCCGAACGCCACTGCTCTCGCCGCCGAAGCGAGCGACGAGTTCGCGGAATGGGATTCCCCCGAGACGATCGACGCTGTCGCCGGTGCGCTGAGCGCCCTCGGTGAGGTCGTCCGCCTCGAGGCGACCGCCGACTTTCCGCAACGCCTCCGCGACACTCGCCCCGACATCGTCTTCAACATCGCCGAGGGCCTCCACGGCGTGAGCCGCGAGGCGCACGTCCCGGCGATCTGCGAGTTCTTCGGCGTCCCGTACTCGGGGAGCAACCCCCTCACGCTCTCGATCTGTCTCGACAAGGCGCGGACGAAGGAGGTCCTCGCCTATCACGGCGTCCCGACCGCGGCCTTCGCCCTCGTCGAGAGCGCCGAGGAGATCACGGCGCTTCGCTCGCGCATCCGCAGCGTCCATCACGTCACGCCGGCGCACGTCGTGCCGAGCGAGCGGCCGCTCCACCTGCCGCTCTTCGTGAAGCCGGTCCACGAGGGCTCGTCGAAGGGCATCACGGAGAAGAACCTCTGCCGCTCGCTCCAGGAGCTGGAGCAGCAGATCGAGTTCCTCCTCGCGACCTACGCCCAGCCCGTCCTCGTCGAGGAGTTCCTTCCCGGCGACGAGTTCACCTGTGCCATCCTCGGCAACGGCGCGAGCGCGACGGTCCTCCCGCTCGTCGGGATGAACTTCGGCGCGCTCCCCGACGGCGCGGTCCCGATCTACGGCTTCGAGGCGAAGTGGCTCTGGGATCGTCCGGAGAACCCGCTCGAGATCTTCTCCTGCCCGGCCCCGATCTCCGACGTGAAGCGTCGCGCGATCGAGTCCGTGGTGCTTCGCGCCTATCGCGTGCTCGGCTGCCGCGACTGGTCGCGCATCGACGTACGCCTCGACGCGGGCGGTGTGCCCAACGTCGTCGAGGTCAATCCGCTCCCGGGGATTCTTCCCAACCCGGCGGACAATTCGTGTTTCCCGAAGGCCGCGCGCGCGGCGGGGCTGAGCTACGACGAGCTCATTCAGTCCTGTCTGCGCCACGCCGCCGAGCGGCAGGGGATCGCCCTGCCGGGTCATCTCGCACGCCCGTACTCGCGGCGCGCGGTGGCCACCGCCTGACGCTCGAAGGAGTGTGTCGATGAAGGTCGCCGTGCTGTTCGACGGACTTTCGGCGCTTGGGAAGACGCCGGACGTCCTCATTCTCGAGACGATCGAAGCGGTCGAAGCCGCGCTCACCGAGGCGGGGAACGCGGTCACGCGCGTTCCCGTCAATCCGGACGGGCGCTGGGTCGAGCGCGTCCGCCGCGGCAAGTTCGACCTCGTCTTCAATCTCTGCGAGAGCATCGACGGCGTCGGCGCCCTCGAGCCGGCGGTCATCTCCGCCCTCGAGCTGATGGGCGTCCCCTACACCGGCGCGTCGAGCTACACGACCGCGCTCTGCCTGCGCAAGCACGTCGTCAACACGCTGCTCGATCGC
>JABFXM010000108.1 GCA_013361745.1 Gemmatimonadaceae bacterium
GTTAGGCTTCGCGCCGGCGCGCTGCATCGTCGTCGAGGACGCGCCCGCCGGCGTGGACGCGGCGCGCCGCGGCGGGATGCGCTGCATCGCCGTCGCCACCACTCACACCGCCGACGAGCTTCACGCCGCCACGGTCGTCGCGCGCGACCCGCGGAGCATCAGCGTGTCACCATCGAATCCGTCGGGGCTCGTGGTGACCGTACGACGCTAGCCCTTCGTCGCGGGGTGGCGTCGGACTTGTTTGCATTCGGACATCGCGCGGTTTTGTCAGAGAGAACAGCCCGAGAAGGGCGGAAGCAGGGCGGGAGCAGTGCTTCAAGGCCCGCATCCCGATCGTACGAGCCGAAAGTGTTCGGGGCATGTGGCGTGGGCCATCGGTCCCAACCTGCCCGAGATCGGATCCCGGCTCGTGCCAATAGAAGCTCCCGCCGTTCTTCGGCCTTTCTCGGTGCCCTCCCACCCGAACCGCGCGATCTCGCCGCCGAGACAGACCTTGACGCGATACGGGGAGAGATGCTGCGTAGCTACGCCTGGGCCCCTAACGCGCGAAGAAGCGTGCCAGTCGTGACGTCCGGGGCTGCTGCCCCTCCCTCCCCCCGCCCGCGAAACATCGTAGGTTTCGAGTAGCGCTCTGTACGCGCCCACCAACGCGGCGGCGCAGGAAAGATGGATCTCTACACATTCAGTCTCGCCCTCGGCGGTGCCGGGCTCGGCGTGATGGCGATCGCGGGGTTCGGACACCTCGGTGGCCACCACGGGCACGCGCATCACGGCGCGCACGCGGGGCACGCCTCGCACGCCGGCCACGGCGCGCACCTCGCGCACCGGCACGACGCGTCGCTCGACGCGCAGGGCGCGAAGCTCCTCTCGCAGGGAGTGAGGGCGCTCGTCTCGCCGCGCATCGTCTTCAGCTTTCTCGTCGGCTTCGGCGCGGCGGGACTGATCCTGCGGTCGCTGATCGGCGGCGGATTACTGCTGCTCGCCGCGACCGTGGTCGGCGGGATCCTCTTCGAGCGACTGCTCGTCGCGCCGCTCTGGCGCTTCGTCAGCCGCTTCGAGTCGCGTCCCGCGGCGACGCTGGAGAGCTGCATCACCGACGAGGCGCGCGCCGTCTCGAGCTTCGACGCGCGTGGTCAGGGGCTCGTTGCCGTCGAGCTCGACGGACAGCTCGTGCAGGTGCTCGGCACCCTGCGACACGAGGACCGCGATGCGGGGGTCCGCGTGCGTGCCGGCGACCGTCTCCGCGTCGAAGACGTGGACGGCGACCGGAACAGGTGCACGGTGTCCTATCTCGGTGCGTGACCAGGCGCGCGCCGGCTGCACCGTACGGCGGCGCGCCATTTCTCTCGGGAAACCCACATGGACATGAAGTCCGGAATCATCATCGTCGCGATCATCTTCGGGGTGCTCTTCGTCATCCCGGCGATCGTCGCATCGTTCCTCCGGAACGTCGAAGCGGGCACCATCCGCCTCGTGAGCTGGCTGCACGGCGGCACCGTCATCTATCGTGGTCCCGGCAAGTCGAAGGAGATCCCGCTGCTCACCACTGGGACGACGATCTCGAGCAAGGTGATCAACGTCGACCTCGACATCACCGACCAGACGGCCGACGTCGACGAGAGTGGGACGCCGCGTCCGATCAAGGTGCGCGTCCTCGCGAGTGCGATCGTCTCCGTCGGCGACACCGACGCGCTGATCAAGACCGCTGCCAATCGCTTCTTCGCGAAGTCGGAGGCGGATCAGGTCAACACGCTCACCGATCTGCTCTCGAGCTCCGGTCGTCGCGCGATCAACCTGCTCACGCACGACCAGCTCTTCTCGGCGAAGACAGCGCCCGTCGCGCGTGCGCTCCCCGCGCCGCAGAGCCAGAGCACCGCGCTCGAACCGCAGCGTCAGACGTCGCAGTCCCTGCAGACGGTCGCGCAGATCGCCGATGACGACGACGATCCGCTCGCGGTGATCATCCGCAAGGCGTGCTCGCGTGAGCTCACCGACCTCGGGCTCATCTTCAACTCACTCAACATCAAGGTCGTGCAGAGCGAGGTCGCGGACGCGCGCCGGCGCCAGTCGGCCGCGGAGGCGCAGGCGAACGCCGAGATCGTCGCCGCGCTGCAGTCGCGCCGAGCGAAGGAGGCGCAGCTCGAGGCGGAGCGCGTCATCTCCGACAAGCAGCGCGAGCTGGAGCAGACGCGCGCCGCCAACGCCGCGTTGATCGCCGCCGCCGAGGCGAAGAAGCAGGACGCCCTCGCGGTGCAGCGCACCTCCGAGCTCGACGCGACCCAGATCGCGCAGGCGCGCGCCGACGCGGAGCGCGTGCGCATCGAGGCCGCCGCCGCCGCGGAGGCCGAAGCGATCCGGATCCGCGCCATCGCCGCGGCGACGGCGGAGAGCATCCAGAAGGTGAACGAAGCGATCGCCGCCGGCGGCGAGAGCTACTTCCGCTATCGCCAGATCGAGATGCTCCCGCAGATCGCCCCCGCGATCGCCGACGCGCTCTCGGAGGCGAAGATGGTCACAATCACGGCCGGCGGCGAAGGGAAGGGTGCCGCGGAAACCACGACGAACAACATCGCGAGCGTGATCCAGACGGTGATCGCAGCGCAGCTGGTGGCGAGGGGAGGACTGATGGACGACGGCGCGACCAATGGACGTACGCTGCCGACGTCGCCGGCGACGCCAACCGTTCCAAAGTCGAGATAGGCGGGGCGGGAAAGGGCGGGGCGGGTGCCGTTGGAAAGAGCGGGGCGAGGAGCGAGATACGGCGGCGCCGGGTGCGAGGGGCGGGAAGCTACCCATAAGGATTGAGGCCGACGCGCGGCGCCTGTGGCGCCGCTGTCGGCCTCTTGATGCGATGGCTCGGGTCGAGGGTCTTGTCGCGGGTCGCGTCGGAGCTCGTCAGCGGGTTGGCATCGCGTGATTCGCCGGGGAGAACAGCCGACTCGCTGAGGCTCGTGAGAACAGCAATGCCTTCAAGCAGTTCTCGAGACC
>JABFXM010000584.1 GCA_013361745.1 Gemmatimonadaceae bacterium
GACGCCGCGGTCGCGGCGCAGCAGTCGGCGGAGGCGAACCTGCAGGCGCTGCAGCGCCAGGCCGGCGCCGCGGGGGCGACGGTACAGAGCGCGGAGGCGGGGGTGCGCCTCGCCGAGGCGCGGCTGGCGAGCGCGCAGGCGGCGCGCGACAACGCCGCGCTCCAGCTCGAGTACACGCGCGTCACCGCCCCCGCGGCGGGCCTCGTCTCGAAGAAGCAGGTGGAGGTCGGCCAGCTCGTGCAGCCCGGCCAGCCGCTGATGACGATCGTCAGCGACACGGGCGTCTACATCACGGCGAACTTCAAGGAGACGCAGCTCGCCGACCTCAAGGTCGGGCAGCCGGTGGACATCGAGGTGGACGCCTACGGCTGCAGCGCGGAAGGAAAGGTCGAGAGCCTGAGCGCCGCGACCGGCGCGAAGTTCGCGCTCCTCCCGCCGGACAACGCGACTGGAAACTTCACGAAGGTCGTCCAGCGCGTGCCGGTACGCATCGCGGTGACGAGGCCCTGCGGGAAGCAGCAGACGCTGCGCCCCGGGATGTCGGTGACCGTGCACGTGGCGACCCGCTCGTACCACGATGGCGACCACGGTCGCCCCCTCGGGCGCGAGCTACACGGCGAGCGTCGCCGGCGCGGACAGGTACCGCTACAAGTACCTGATCGCGATCTCGGTGACGCTCGCCGCCGTTCTGGAGCTCATCGACACGTCGATCGTGAACGTCGCGATCCCGCACATGATGGGCAACCTCGGCGCGACGCTCGACGAGATCGCGTGGGTATCCACCGGCTACATCATCGCGAACGTCATCGTCATCCCGATCTCGGCGTGGCTCTCGGCGCTCTTCGGGCGGAAGCGCTACATCACCGGATCGATCCTGCTGTTCGTGCTGTCGTCGTTCTTCTGCGGCGCGGCGACCTCGCTCGGCGGGTTGATCTTCTGGCGCGTCATCCAGGGGATCGGGGGCGGCGGGCTTCTGTCGACGGCGCAGTCGACGCTATACGAGTCCTTCCCGCCGGAGGAAGCCGGGACCGGGATGGCGATCTTCGGGATGGGAGTGATGGTCGGCCCGACGCTCGGTCCGACGTTAGGCGGCTGGATCACCGACAACTTCAACTGGCCCTGGATCTTCTACATCAACGTACCGCTCGGCATCATCGCGGCGCTGATGACGTGGAGCTACGTCCCCGACGCCGAGCATCAGGAGCGGCGCGCGACGGTGGACTGGGTGGGGATCGGGCTCCTCGCGATCGGGATCGGCTCGCTGCAGTGGATGCTCGAGCGCGGTGAGCGCTACGACTGGTTCGAGTCGCGCTTCGTGACGACGCTCGCCGTCACCGCCTTCGTCTCGCTCGCGCTGCTCGTCTGGCACGAGCTGACGACGGACGAGCCGGTGATCGACTTCCACGTGCTCAGGTCGCGGCAGCTCACCGCGGGGACGCTGATCGCGGCGATGCTCGGCTTCGCTCTGTTCGGATCGGTGTTCATCCTGCCGGTGTTCCTGCAGCAGCTGCACGGCTTCACCGCGTGGCAGACGGGAAAGGTGATCCTCCCCGGCGCGCTCGCGTCGGCGTTCACGATGGCGATCGTCGGCCGGAACGCGAACAAGCTCGACGCGCGCTACACGGTGGTCGCGGGTGCGATGCTCTTCTTCGCGTCCATGTACAAGCTCTCAGTGCTGACGTACGATGCGGGGGCGCAGGATCTCTTCTGGCCGCTGATCCTGCGCGGCGTCGGGCTCGGGCTGATCTTCGTGCCGCTGACCAACGCGACGATGGCGGAGCTCGACGTGACGCAGCTGCACCAGGGGACGGGGCTCTTCAACCTCACGCGCCAGCTCGGCGGCTCGCTCGGCATCGCGCTGATGGCGACGCTGCTCTCGCGCTTCGTGAAGGGACAGAAGGCGCTGCTCACCGAGCACGTGGTGAGCACCGACCCGAGCGTGCTGTCGAGGGTGGACGCGATGACGCGGGTGCTGATCGCGAAGGGGACGACCGTCGGCGCGGCAAAGATGCAGGCGCTCGCGATCATCGACCGGCAGGTGACGGCGCAGGCGAGCGTGCTCGCCTTCTCGAAGATCTACATCATCAGCGGGATCGCGCTGGTCGCGTCGCTGCCGCTGCTGCTTCTCTTCCGGACGGGCCGGGCGCGCGGCGCCATGGGCCCCATGCACTAGGAGCGATGAGCACTTCCCTGCCCACCCGCGACGACGCGCTCGCGATCGTCCACGAGTACACGCCGAGCGAGTCGCTGCGGAAGCACATGCTCGCGGTCGAAGCGGCGATGCGCGCCTACGCCACGAAGTTCGGCGAGGACGTCGAGCGCTGGGGACTCGCCGGGCTCCTCCACGACTTCGACTACGAACGCTTTCCCAATGCGACGCGCTCGGCGACGGAGGAGCATCCGTCGGAGGGGGTGCGGATCCTCCGCGCGAAGGGATACCCGGAGGACGTGCTCGAGGCGATCCTCGGCCACGCGACGTACACCGGGGTGCCGCGGCAGAGCCGCATGGCGAAGACGCTGTTCGCGGTGGACGAGCTCACGGGGCTGATCACGGCGACGGCGCTGGTGAAGCCGAGCCGGAGCGTGCACGACGTGGACGCGTCGTCGGTGCGGAAGAAGATGAAGGACAAGGCCTTCGCCCGCGGGGTGAGCCGCGAGGACGTGATCACCGGGGCGGAGGAGCTGGGGGTGCCGCTCGAGGAGCACATCGCCTTCGTGATCGAGGCGATGCGTGGAGCCGCGCCAACGCTAGGACTGCAGGGATCGGGGGTCGGGGGTCAGGGGTCGGGGACTGCGGGGGCGTGACTCAACGCGCCGCGGAGTTGGTGCGTATATGAGAGGTGACGAGGAGATCGGCGTGACCGCGCGTCCCGTTCCGCTTCCAACCGAGGCGGCGCTCGACGTCGTGCCGGAAATCGAGCACCCGCGCCGGACACCGGTGGCGGCGGAGCCGGCGTTGGACGACGCGGCGTACATTCGCTCCGCGCGGAACGGGGACGCAGCGGCCTTCGGGGTGCTCGTCCGGATGCACCAGCGGCGGGCGTACGGGATCGCGCGCGCGATCGTGCTGTCGCACGAGGACGCCGAGGACGCCGTTCAGGACGGGTTTCTTCACGCGTACCGCGCGATGGCGAGATTCGACGCCGCATACCCGTTCGGGGCGTGGCTCGCGCGGATCGTCGCGAACGCCGCGCTCGATCTCGTGCGGCGGCGGCGGGTGCGTGCGACGCAGGAGATCCCGGCGACGATCGCGCTCCCGTTCACAGATCCGGCGGAGCACTCGGAGCTGCGGACTCGCCTGAACGCCGCGCTCGCCGAGCTTCCGGCACGGCAGCGCGCGGTGCTGGTGCTGCACGACGTGGAGGGATACCGGCATGCCGAGATCGGCGGCATGCTCGGGATGCCGGAAGGGACCGCACGATCCGATCTGCATCATGCGCGCGCGACGATGCGCCGCGCGCTCGACGACCTGAGGACCACGTGATGAGTCAGAACGATCTGCGATTTCCCGACGACGCACCCGATCGCGAGATGAGCGATGCACTGCGCTCGCTGATCGGCGCGCCGTCGGCGTCGTACTGGGACGGTCTCGAGTCACGCATCCTCGCCCGGATCGCCGAGGAGGAGAGCTCGCCCTGGAGCGTCCTCGCGCACTGGACGCGTCCGGCCGCGATTGCCGCCGCGCTCCTGCTCACCGCGGCGACGCTGCTGCTGACGCGGCTGCACGAGCGGGAAGCCGCGGTCGCGTACGGCGCGGTCGCGGAGGAGCAGTACCCCGTGGTCGACGCGTCTTCGGCGGGCGAGACCGCCGCCACCCTTCACCTGCTGCTCGAGCGCTGATGACCACTCCGCGATCCACCAAGAGCCTCGCGATGGCGTTCGTGCTCGGCGCGCTGCTGGTCGGCGGCGTGCTCGGCTTCACCGCGGAGCGCGTGTTCGGTCATGACGAGGCGTGCGCGCACTACTTCACGCGTGTCGAGATGCGGAGGCGCTTCGCCGAGAAGCTCGGCCTGAGCGCGGAGCAGAGGTCGAAGGTCGAGGCGATCCTCGACCGGAAGCGCGCGGCGATGGACTCCGTGACGGCGCCGGTGAGGGCGCAGCTGCAGGCGGTGAGCGATTCGACGACGAAGCGGATCGAGGCGGTGCTCGACGATGCGCAGCGGGCGAAGTTCGCCCAGATGCGCGCCGACCACGACCGCCGCGAGCGCGAGGATCGCGCGGCGGTACGGCGGGAGTAGCCGGAGACCAGGGAGCCATGTGGCTCGAGGCTAGTGTCACGCCCGCCATGGGCATGACACTAGCCTCGTGTCTTGCGGCCGTACTGACAACCAGGTTCCTTGCCCCTGCCTAACGGCGCGGTGCGATGCCGAGCACGCGGACATCGCCGGCCCGCGCGATGTCCATCGCCGTGATGACGCGCTGATATCGCACGGTGCCGCGCGCTTCGATGAACAGAATGCGATCAGGGCGGCCGCGGTAGACGTCGCGTAGCCGCCCGGCGAGCGCCGCATCGTCCGGCACCTTCTCCCCATTCAGATCGTATCCGCCTCCGCCGAGGACGGCGAGAACGATCTGCCCGCCGCCGTCGGTTCCATGCGAGGGCTGTGGTAGCTGCGCATCGATCGCACGACGCGTCATCGGCAGCGCGACGAGGAAGGTCACGAGGAGGACCAGGAGGACGTCGATCATGGGCGTGACGTTTGGCTCCGTCGTGAGCTTGGCAGTCATCGCGCACCTTCCAGCTCGAAGCGGAAAGAGCGCTCGACGAGGGTCGGGACGGCGCGGCCGCGAACGCGGCCCGGGGTGAAGCGGGTGCCGCGGAGCGCCGTGAGCACGGCGTCGGTCAGCTGATCGTTCGGCGACTCGACCACGCGCAGCGAGTGCAGGTCGGCGCGGCCGGTGGTGTCGACGACGAAGCGAACCGTAACGACACCGGTGACGCCGGCCGCGCGGAGATCCTCCGGGTAGCGTGGATGGCGCTCCACGAGTACGCCGACGCGCTCGTCCACCGTGAGCTCGCTGGCGATGCCGACTCCGCCGCCAGCTCCGGCGCCCGCCCCGGCATCGTCGCCGCGCGCAATGTCAGCGAGGACGCCCGAGTCGCCGGCGAGGGAGGCAGAGGGGTTCACGAAGCCCCCGACGTCGATGTCTGTCCCCGGGAGGCGCGGGCCGCGGATCGTGACGCCGGGGTCGGCGGAATGGGTCGAACCACTGCCGACTCCCGCGCGCACACCACCCGCGGAGCGCTCGTCCGGCTGGGTCCAGATAACGGGACCCTCCGGCGGCCCGTGCGGTGGGCGCGGACGCGCGTCCACTCGCGTCGCGACCACGAGCAGCAGCACGACGACGCCGTGCGCCGCGACGCTGAATGCAGTCCCTCACCCTCTTCGCTCCCGCTTCGCTTTCGTCTCGAGCAGTGTCGCGAACATCTTCCCCTCCCTGGTGAGTGTCGCCGTGGACTTCCTCACCGGCAGGGTACGACCGCGTGATTAATCGGCTCTTGCGCGCGGATTACGGGAGCGTGAACCCGTGATGAGAAGGCGGTTGCGGGGGGCCGGGCCCCGTAAGGGGGTTCGCGTGGCCGCGCCAGTGGCTCCGGCGGCCGTCCGGGACTACACGGGGGCCGGGGACGCGGTAGATTCCTCCGGGCGCGGCACGGCCTACGCTATGCCACCACTGGTGGCGCGTACGTCTTTCCGCGCCTTTGCTTTATCTCGAAGCGTCCTCCATGAGCGCAGAGCCCGCCCGGCGTGCGTCGGATCCTGCGGCGAAGAAATTGACCGACCCAGTAGCTGTTTCCCCTCCGCCGGAGCCGCCCGCGGCACCAGCGGCCCCGGCCGCGCCCACGGACACGGCCACGCGTCCCATGTACGAACCCGCGGCGCATCGCCCCCTCCGCCCGACCGGAAAGAATCTCGCCCTCCTCGGGCTGACGGCGCTCGGCGTCGTCTATGGCGACATCGGCACCAGCCCGCTCTACGCGCTCCGCGAGTGCTTCAAGCCGGAGTACGGGCTCGGCGCGACGCAGAGCAACGTGCTCGGCGTGCTCTCGCTCATCGTCTGGTCGCTGCTTTTCGTCGTCAGCATCAAGTACATAGTCTTCATCATGCGCGCGGACAATCGCGGCGAGGGAGGAATCCTCGCGCTCCTCGCGCTTCTTCTGCAGCGGACGCACCGGACCGCTGACTCGCGGATCCGCGCGACGCTGATCATGCTCGGCCTGTTCGGCGCGGCGCTGCTGTACGGCGACGGGATCATCACGCCGGCGGTCTCGGTCCTCTCGGCGGTCGAGGGTCTCGAGGTCGCGACCCCCGCGTTCGCGCACTGGGTCGTTCCGCTGACGCTGATCATACTCTTCGGGCTGTTCATGCTGCAGAAGCTCGGGACGGCGCGCGTGGGAGTGTACTTCGGCCCCGTGATGCTGATCTGGTTCGCGGCGATCGGCGTCCTCGGGCTTCGCGAGATCTCGATGTCTCCCGGGATCCTGCGCGCGATCTGGCCGGGATACGCGATCGGCTTCTTCTTCGAGCACAACCTGCGCGCCTTCTTCGTGCTCGGCGCGGTCGTGCTCGCGGTGACGGGAGCGGAAGCGCTGTACGCGGACATGGGGCATTTCGGGAAGCGGCCGATCCGTGCCGCCTGGTTCGTCGTCGCGCTTCCCTGCCTGCTGCTCAACTACTTCGGGCAGGGCGCGCTCGTGGTGCGGAACCCCATGGCGAAGGACAGCCCGTTCTGGATGCTGGTTCCGCAGTGGGGATTGATCCCGATGGTGGTGCTCGCGACGCTCGCCGCGATCATCGCTTCGCAGGCACTGATTTCGGGCGCCTTCTCGCTGACGCAGCAGAGCGTGCAGCTCGGCTACTCGCCGCGCGTGCAGATCATCCACACCTCGCGCAAGGAAGTCGGCCAGGTCTACATCCCCGAGGTGAACTGGGCGCTGATGGTCGGCTGCCTCGTGCTCGTCCTCGCCTTCCGGAGCTCGGGCGCGCTCGCCGCGGCCTACGGGATCGCGGTGACGGGAACGATGGCGATCACGACGATGCTCTTCGCGGTCGTCGCCCGCTCGCGCTTCGGCTGGTCGCGGCTGACGGTCTCCGCGCTCACGGCGCTCTTCCTCCTCGTCGATCTCGCCTTCCTGCTCGCGAACGTGATCAAGGTGGAGCACGGGGGCTGGGTCCCGCTCGTCATCGCGGTGGTGGTCTTCACGCTGATGAGCACCTGGAAGCGCGGGCGCGCGCTGCTCGGCGAGCTGCTGCAGCGCGGCTCCCTCCCGCTCAACTTGTTCCTCGAGGACGTCGAGCGCCGGCGTCCGCCCCGCGTCCCGGGAACCGCGGTGTTCATGACATCCTCCGCCGACGGCGCTCCGGTGGTGCTGCTGCACCACGTGAAGCACAACAAGGTGCTGCACCAGCAGGTGGTGCTGATGTCCGTCACGGCCGAAGAGGTGCCCGACGTGCCGCAGAGCGATCGCGTGACGCTCGAGGAGCTCGGCCACGGGTTCTTCCGCGTACGGGCGCGCTACGGCTTCATGGAGTCGCCGGACGTCGAGGACATCCTCCACTGCGCCGCGCAGGCCGGCCTCCAGGCGAAGGCGCAGGAGACGAGCTTCTACCTCGGGCGCGAGCGTCTCATCCCGCGCAAGAAGGGCGGGATGCAGAAGTGGCGGAAGAAGCTGTTCGTGCTGATGTCGCGCAACGCGCGCTCGGCAACGGAGTTCTTCAACATCCCGCCGAACCGCGTGGTGGAGCTGGGGACACAGCTGGAGTTCTGACGGCGGGGCGATGCACGCTCAGGCGAACCAGCGATGCACGCGTCAACGATACCGCGATCCACGATGCGCGATGAACGAAGGGGCGTCGGTCAGCCACGCAGCGCCGACCGACGCCCCTTCGTTCAGCGTGCATCGTTCACCGCAGTATCGTTGACACGCCTTCCGCTCGTTCGCCTGCGGGTGCATCGCCCCACTTTCCCGGACCACACCCCCTCGCATGCCCTCTAGAGTCGTCCCTTCGTCGCTCGTCGCCCTGGCGTTTCTCGCGTTCGTCCCGCCGGCCTCCGCCCAGCGCGCGTCGGGCGACTCGGTGCGTGACGACCGCGCCTTCTCCTTCTACGATCGCGGTCCGTATCGCGCCGGCGTCCCGCGTCCCGAGCAGATCCTCGGCTACGACGTCGGCGAGATGAACACGCAGTTCGCGCTGCAGGAGAAGGCGCTCCTCGCCATCGCCGACGCGGCGAAGGACCGCGTGCGCGTCGAGACGATCGGGTCGAGCTACGAGCGGCGGACGATGCGGCTGTACATCGTGTCGGCGCCGGAGAACATTGCGCGGCTCGACGCGATCAGAAAGTATCTCGACCGGCTCGCCGATCCGCGCGGCGCGTCGCAGGGGGAGCTGGACGCGATCGCCGCGCGCACCCCCGCGGTGGTGATGATCAACGAGAGCGTGCACGGCAACGAGTCGCCGGGATTCGAGGCAGGGATGCAGACGCTGTATCAGCTCGCGGCGAGCGAGGAGCCGGCGACGCTGAACATGCTGAAGAGCACCATCGTCGTGCTCAACCCGAGCACGAACCCCGACGGCCACGAGCGCTTCGCGGTCTGGTACAACTCGATCGGCGTCCGCACTCCCGACACCTTCTCGCTGGAGAAGGACGAGCCGTGGAGCATCCAGGGGCGATTCAATCACTACCGGTTCGACATGAACCGCGACGTGATGACGACGACGCAGCGCGAGGCGCAGACGCTCGTCCGCGCGATGCTGCGCTGGCATCCGATGGTCGCGATCGACCAGCACGGGCAGGTCACGACCTATTTCTTCCCGCCGACCGCGGCGCAGCTCAACCAGAACTTCGACCAGACCTTCGTCCGCTGGATGGAGATCTACGGGCGCGGGAACGCGGCGGCGTTCGACCGCTACGGGTGGATGTACTACTCGCGCGACGTCTTCGATTTCTTCGGGCCCTTCTACTGGGACAGCTGGCCGTCGCTGAACGGCGCGATCGGGATGACGTACGAGACGGACGGCGGCGGATGGAAAGGCATCCTCTGGCGGCGCGAGGACGGCTCGATCGTCTCCTTCCGCGACGGGATCGCGAAGCATTTCACGACCGCGCTCGCGACGATCCAGACGACCGCCGATCACCACGCCGAGCGGGTGCGCGACTATCTCGCCTTCCGGCAGTCGGCGGTCGCGGCCGGGCGCACGGGGACGATGAAGCGCGTCGTGCTCGTGCCGTCGAGCGATCCCGGGCGCGCGGCGGAGCTGGTCGCGACGCTGCTGCGCGGCGGGATCGAGGTCCGGCGAGCGAGCGCGCCCTTCACCTCGTCGAAGGCACACGCCTACGCCGACGACGCGACGGGCTCGCGGCGATTCGACCCCGGCGCGTACGTGATCGACCTCGCCCAGCCGCAGGGGCGCGTCGCCAAGGCGATCCTCGAGCCTAACGCCGGCTTCGACTCGGCGTTCGTGCGGGCGCAGCTGGCGCGCTACCGGCGCAACATCCGCCGCGGCGCCAACGCGCCACGCGAGGGCTACGAGTTCTACGACGTCACCGCCTGGTCGCTCCCGGTGACGTTCGGCGTCGAGGCATACTGGACGGAGGATGCGCCCGGCGTCGAGGGCGCGCTGCTCCAGCTTCCCGCGGAGGAGCCGGCGCTGCCGCAGGCGCAGACCTCGGCGCGACTGGTCGGCGGCGAGCTGCTGCCGGTGGACGTGGCGAGTGGTGTCGCGGGCGGCGTCGCGCGGCGCGCGCAGTCCGCGTACCTGTTCAGCGCGGAGCGGAACGGCTCGGCGCGTCTCGCCTACCAGCTGCTCATCGAGGGCTATCGCGTCAGCTCGGCGACGCGGCCAGTCGAGGCGGACGGGAAGACGTGGCCGCGCGGGACGTACATCGTGCGCGTCGCGCGGAACGACACGACGCTGCCGACGCGGATCGACGCGCTCGCTCGCGAGAGCGGCGTCGAGGTCACGGGAGTGAACAGCGCGTTCAGCGCGTCGGCGCAGTACGGGATCGGGTCGGAGATCATCGTCGACCTGAAGGCGCCGCGGATCGCCCTCGTCGGGGACGACGGGGTCAACCAGACGTCCTATGGCGCGATCTGGTGGAGCTTCGAGCGGCGGTACGGGATCCACTTCACCCCCGTCGCGATGCGCTGGCTCGCATCGGGGGATCTCTCGGCGTTCAACGTCATCATCATTCCCGACGCATCCGGGAGCGCGCTGAACAGGACGTTAGGCAAGGACGGCGCCGACCGGCTGCGGGCCTGGATGCAGACGGGGGGCACGCTGGTCACGATGGGAGGTGCGTCGGAGTGGGCGGCGCGGGAGAGCGTGAGCCTCACGAGCTCGCGCACGGTCGGCGCCGGCGCCGAGCGCGACACGACCGGAATCCCCAGCGCGACGACGGACACCGCGGCGGCGAAGGCGCGTGGACGCGAGAAGACGGACGACCGCTCGCGGGCACAGGACGATCTGCTCGCGACGACGAGTCCCTCGGCGACGAACGCGACGCCGATCGAGCTCGCGGGGAGTCACTTCGACGTCGTGCTCGATCGCACCCACTGGCTGACGCAGGGCTACGAGCAGCCGCGGATCACGGTGATGATGTCGGGGAGCAGCTTCTTCAAGCTGTCGAAGGAGGGCGCGAACGTCGCCGTCTTCCCCACGACCGGGACGCTCCACCGCGCGGGATTCGTCTGGCCGAACAACACCGAACGCCTCCTCCGCGGCACCGCCTTCCTCATCGAGGAGCCGATCGGCGACGGACATCTGGTGCTCTTCGCGAACGACCCGATGTTCCGCGGCTGGTGGCGCGCGCTCGATCGCCTGGTGCTGAACGCGGTGCTTCTGGGCCCGGCGATGTGAAGGGAGGGGAGTAAGGCGAGTAAGGGGAGTAAGGGGAGTAAGGCGCTGCCAGTTGCAGTCACTTACTCCCCTTACTCTCCTAACTCTCCTTACTCCCTGACAAGGACCTTCTTCCCCTTCCGCAGCACGACGTAGTCGTGCGGAGCGTCGGCGGTGATCGTCACGTCGCGGACGGCCGAGCCGTCGATGCTGATGATGACGTCCCCGGCGTGGAGCGCGGCCCAGTCGCCGCTCGACTCGAGGACGAGATAGCCCTCTTCGCTGCCCTTGCCGAGGTATTCGGCGAGCTCGCGCGTCACGGGCGCCAGCGAAAGGCCGGGGATCACGATGCGGCCGGACGCA
>JABFXM010000483.1 GCA_013361745.1 Gemmatimonadaceae bacterium
TGCATCTCGACGGGAATTCCCGTGCGGATGGTGAAGCTGTCGAGGGCGACGCGAAGCGGGGCGGCGAGGCTCCCCGCGGCGCCGACGGTGAGCGGCTCGCCGAGCACCCCGCGTCGCTCGCAGCCACCGAGGAGAAGCAGCGCTCCGAGCACCAGGGGGATCGCGGTCGTTCGCATGGCGCCAATATCCGGGACGGCGCGCCGCGCGACAAGCGAGGGGCGGCGGTGACGAACCAACTCGCGCCGGAGCGATGCACGTGCGCACCGGAAGTGATACCTTGTCTGCGCCTCTCGACCCCCTTCATGCCAGAACCAGCCATCGAGATCCGCGGCATCGCGAAGCGGTACGCGGCGCACGTCGCGGTGAAGGATCTCTCGCTCGTCGTCCCGCGCGGAACCGTCTACGGGCTCCTCGGCCCTAACGGTGCCGGGAAGACGACGACGATCCGGATGATCCTCGACATCATCGAGCCGGATACCGGAACGATCAACGTGCTCGGAAGCTCTCACCGCGACCGCGCGATCCAGGATCGCGTCGGCTACCTCCCCGAGGAACGTGGGCTCTACAAGAAGATGCAGGTGCGGCGTGTCCTGAAGTTCCTCGGAGAGCTGAAGGGGCTGCGCGGGCGCGACGCGGACGCGCGCATCGACGACTGGCTCGAGCGACTCGGCCTGCGGACGGCCGAGAAGGACTGGGGGCTCGCGAAGGTGGACGAGCTCTCGCGCGGGATGCAGCAGAAGGTGCAGTTCATCGGCGCGCTGCTGCACGACCCCGAGCTCGTGATCCTCGACGAGCCGTTCAGCGGGCTCGATCCGGTGAACGCGCAGGCGCTCAAGGACACCGTCGTCGATCTGAAGCGGCGCGGGAAGACGGTGATCTTCAGCACGCATCTCATGGACAACGCCGAGCGGCTCTGCGACGCGGTGTGCATCATCGCGCACGGCGAGAAGGTGCTCGATGGCGCGATCGGCACGGTGAAGGCGTCGCACGGCGACCGGTCGATCGCGCTCGCGCTCGACGGCGCGGCGTCGCCGGCGGTGCAACAGGTGCTGGCCGACCGGTCGCTCGTCGCCGAGGTGGACGATCAGAATCTGTACTACGAGCTGGAGCTCGCGCCCGGCGCCGACCCGTCGGTGCTGCTGCGGAAGCTCGTCGAGACGGGGGCGGCGATCCGACGCTTCGAGCGCGTGCAGCCGTCGCTGCACAGCATCTTCCTGGAGCGCGTCGGCGCCACCGGCGTGGAAGCGGGGATGAGCGGCCATGGGTAGACTCTGGGCGGTGATCAAGCGCGAGTACGTCGAGCGCGTGCGGACGAAGTGGTTCATCGTCTCCACGCTGTTCGCGCCCTTTCTCCTCGGGCTGCTGACGATCGTCCCGCTCTGGCTCATCTCGAAGACGGCGGCGCAGTCGGACATCACCCAGGTGGCGATCCTCGACGCATCGGAGACCGGCGTCGGCAAGCGCGTCCAGATCGCCCTCGGCGGCGGGCCGATCGCGACCGACACCGCGAAGACGCAGCTCGTCGTGCTCGACACGACGCAGCTCGCGGCGGCGGAGTCGGCGTTCACGCACATGGTGATGAAGAAGGAGACGCGCGGCTATCTCGTTCTCGGGCCGCACGTGCTCGACGACACCGTCGCCCGCTACGCGGGGCGCAATGGCTCCTCGCTCGCCGACGTCTCGCGCATCCAGTCGGTGGTGCGGCAGGGAATCCTGCAGGCGCGCCTCGAGCGCGCGGGGATGAACCCGGAGCGCGTCATGAGCCTCACGGGCGCGAAGCCGCTCGAGCTGAGCGCCGAGCAGATCGGCGACAAGGGACGCGAGGGAAGCGGCGGGATGGTGAAGTTCCTCTTCGCCTTCAGCATCGCGTTCCTGCTCTACATGTCGATCGTGCTCTACGGCCAGAACGTGCTGCGCGGCGTTCTCGAGGAGAAGCAGACGCGCGTCGCCGAGGTCGTGGTGTCGAGCATCTCGACCGACACCCTGCTCGCCGGGAAGGTGCTCGGCGTCGGCGCGGTCGGGATCACGCAGCAGATCCTCTGGGTGATCACCTCGGTCGCGGTCATCCATGTGCGCGAGCCGATCATGCGCGCGATGCACATCGCCGCGCCCTCGTTCACTCTGCCGTCGATCACGCCGGGGGTGCTCGCGCTGCTGTTCCTCTTCTTCGTGCTCGGCTTCATGCTGTACGCAGCGATCTTCGCGGCGGTGGGCTCGATGGTGAACAGCGACTCGGAGGCGCAGCAGGCGCAGCAGCCGTTCATGATGCTGCTCGTCGCGACGGCGATCCTGATCCAGCCCGTGCTGCTGAACCCGGGGAGCTCCCTCTCGGTGGCGGCGTCGATCGTCCCGTTCAGCTCACCGGTGATCATGCCGCTGCGGCTGAGCGTCTCCTCGGTGCCCTGGTATCAACTCGTCGCGTCGATCCTCGTCGCGGCGGTGACGATCGCGATCTTCATCTGGATCGCGTCGCGAATCTATCGCACCGGGCTGCTGATGTACGGCAAGCGTCCGACGATCCGCGAGCTCGCGCGCTGGGTGCGCCGAAGCGCGTGAGCGGACGCCATCCGCGGCGAAGCTCGGCGGGCGGAAGCATCGGCCAGTTCAGCGAGCGCGGGTCGCTGCTGGACTTCGACTTGCACTCGACGATGGTGCACCGTCAACGAGGAACCGTGAGATGACCGAACGCGAGAAGCAGCCGGCGAGCCGCCGTGAGGACGACGCGGCGCCGCTGAACGCGAATGGATTGGTGGACGAGATGTCCGAGGAGAGCTTCCCCGCCAGCGACCCGCCCGCGACAACCTCCGCCCACGCCGGCACGCCGCGACCCGTGGGCGAAGACCGCAAGGCGGGCACGAAGCACGAGCCTCGCTGACGCAGGGGTCTGGGGTCAGCGATCAGGGGCTTGGAGAGCTATCAGCTATCAGCGATCAGGGGTCAGGGGTCGGCCAACGCCATTAGGCAGTTGCCGACCC
>JABFXM010000211.1 GCA_013361745.1 Gemmatimonadaceae bacterium
GCCGCCGAGGTGGGCTGCTCCGTCAGCAGCCTCTATCTCTACTTCGACAATCGCGACGCGCTCATCCACACCCTCATCGACGAGGGGTTCCAGCGCTGGTACGGCGAGCAGCTCGCCCTCGGGAAGGCGCACGCCGAGCCGTGGGCGCGCCTCGAGGCGATCGCGCGCCGCTACGTCGAGTTCGGGCTCGCCAACCCCGAGCTCTACGAGATCATGTACATGTTCCACCCGCAGTCGATGCGGCGCATCCCGAAGGATCTCTTCCGACGCATCCGCCGCAGCCTCGACTTCACCACCGACAACATTCTCGCCTGCGTCGGCGCTGATACCCTGAGCGAGAGCGAGGCGCGCGTCGTCGCGGCGTCGATCTGGGCGACGCTGCACGGCGTCGTCTCGACGATCCTCACCCAGCGGCTCGACACGCGCATCGATCGCGAGCGCTACGTCGATCGCGCGGTGCACTCCGTGCGAGCGGCGGTGCGCGCCGCGCCGCGGGACTGACGCGTCCACTCCGAGACTCACATCACGACCATGCGCATTCGAAAGGTCGGCGTCGTCGGCGCCGGAACGATGGGCGGCGGGATCGCCGCGCTCACCGCGTCGGCGGGCGTCCCCGTCGTGCTGCTCGATGTTCCCGGCGACAAGGATCGCAACGCGCCGGCGCGGCAGGGGCTCGAGCGCCAGGTGAACGCGAAGCCCGCCGCGTTCATGGACAACGAGCGCGCGCGCCTCGTCCACACCGGCAACACGGAGGACCACCTCCAGCTCCTCGCCGACTGCGACTGGATCATCGAGGCGATCATCGAGCAGCCGGCGCCGAAGCAGCATCTCTTCGCGCGACTCGAGGAAATCGTAAAACCGACGGCGATCGTCGCGTCGAACACCTCGGGGATCCCGATGCAGGTCCTCACCCAGGGGCGCTCAGAGCGCTTCCGCCAGCACTTCCTCGGCACGCACTTCTTCAGCCCCGTGCGCTACATGCACCTGCTGGAGCTCATCCCCACGCCCGACACGCTCCCGGAGACGATCGACGCGGTGCGCGAGTTCGTCGAGCGCGCGTTAGGCAAGGGGACCGTCGTCGCCAAGGACGCCCCGGGCTTCATCGCCAACCGGCTCGGCGTGAAGGGGATCGTCGGCGCGCTGCACGGGATGGAGCGCGACCAGCTCGGCATCGACGAGGTCGACGCGCTCACCGGCCCGCTCATCGGTCGCCCCAACTCGGCGACCTTCCGCACCGGCGACATCTCCGGCGTCGACGTCATCGCCCACGTCACGAAGGGGCTCGGCGAGGCGACGGGAGAGGACTTCGCGCTCCCCGACTGGGTGCAGTCGATGGTCGCCGCGAAGCGGCTCGGCGACAAGACCGGCGGCGGCTTCTACCAGAAGCGCGGCAAGGACATCTTCACCCTCGACCCGAAGAGCGGCGAGTACGGCCCGCAGAAGAAGCCGACCGACCCCGCGCTCTCGAAGCTCGGCAGCCGGCCGCTCGCCGACCGCGTGCGTGGCGCGCTCGCGCTCGAGGGGAAGTACGGCGACTTCGTCCGCCGCACGCTCTTCGAGGGGGCGCACTACGCGCTCGAGAAGTCCCCCGAGCTCGCGAACGACATCGTCGCCGTCGATCGCGCGATGGAATGGGGCTACGGCCACGACGCCGGTCCCTTCCGGATCATGGACATCGTCGGCATCGACGCGCTGCGCGAGGGATTCCGCTCGCTCGGGCTGAGCGAGCCGCCATTCCTCGCGAAGGCGAGCGGCGGCTTCTACCGCCAGACGCCGGCGGGCGAGGAGTACCTGGGCTTCGACGGCAGCTACCATCCGGTGCCCGCGCCCGCTGCTGGCGCGCTGAAGACCGAGACGATCGCGCGGAAGAAGGGCGCGGTCCTCGAGGAGAACGAGGGCGCGCGGCTGCTCGACCTCGGCGACGGCGTCGCGCTCCTCGAGTTCCGCTCGAAGATGAACACGTTGGGCGAGCCGGTGATGCGGATGCTCGAGCGGTCGCTCGACCGCATCGAGCGCGAGGGGAGGTCGGGGCTCGTCATCGGCAACGACGACCCGCGCGCCTTCTCGGCGGGCGCGGATCTCACCGGACCGGCGGCGCTGGTGCAGAAGGGCGACTGGAGCGCGCTCGACGCGATGGTGCGCGACTTCCAGAATCTCGTGCAGCGCGTGCGCCGCTCGCCGTTCCCGGTCGTGGTCGCGCCGCATGGCTTGACGTTAGGCGGCGGGAGCGAGATCACCCTCCACGCCGACGCCGTCCAGGCGAACGCCGAGCTGTACATGGGACTCGTCGAGGCCGGGGTCGGCCTGCTTCCGGCGGGCGGCGGGACGACGGAGCTGCTGTTCCGCTTCACGAAGGAGCTCGAGCCGTACGCCGAGGCCGACCCGTTCGAGGCGGTGAAGCGTGCCTTCCAGCTCATCGCCACCGCGGCGACGAGCACGAGCGCGCTCGACGCGCGCGCGAAGGGATTCCTCCGCGCCGGCGACCGCATCTCGATGAACCGCGACCTGCTCATCGCCGACGCGAAGCGCCGCGTGCTCGACCTCGCCGCCGACTACGTGGCGCCGGCGCCGCGCGTCATCCGCGCGTTAGGCGCCGAGGGGATGGGGAATCTCAGCTACGCCCTCTTCTCCTTCCACGAGGGCGGCCTCGCCTCCGCGCACGACGTCCGCATCGGCCACGAGATCGCCTACGTCCTCTGCGGCGGCGACGGTCCGCCGCGCACGGTGACGGAGCAGGACATCCTCGACTTGGAGCGCGAGTCGTTCCTCAAGCTGCTCGGCACGAAGGAGACGCAGGAACGGATCGCCTTTACTCTGAAGACCGGTAAACCTTTGCGAAACTGATCGCCCCTGGCTGAAGGCAGGAGGCTATAGGCTGGAAGCGACGGCCGTTCCGCGGTCGCCTACAGCTTCCAGCCTACAGCTTCCTGCCCGCAGCCAGACGATGGGGGAGAATGAGAATGCCAGACG
>JABFXM010000389.1 GCA_013361745.1 Gemmatimonadaceae bacterium
GGGGCTTCGCGCCGACGAGCATCCCGCCCTGGGGCGCGGCGGAGACGGTGACGTCGGTGGGGACGTCCCAGAGGTTGGCGGCGACGTACGCGTCGGCGCCAGAGAGGAAGTGATTCACGATCAGGATGGTGATCCAATCCTCGACGAAGGCGCGGCGAGGACCGATGCGGCTGGCGGCGCGCTCGGCACCCTGCGCGGGGCGGCGCGTGATCACGGTGTCGCCCTTCGTGTTAACCGTGACGCCGCTGATCACGCTGTCACGCGCGAGCGCGCGAGCGGCGCGAAGGTCGTTGCGCGACTTGGCGATCATGACGAGCGCGCCCGCCTCGACGCTCACGAAGATCGAGCCGGCCGTGGGTCGATTGAGGATGGACTGCGCGCTGCCCGGCGCGAAGAGCGAGTAGAAGAACGCCCGGCGCGGCGTCAGCGGCGGTTTCGCATCCGCTCGCGGCAGGGTGATGGTCGGCGTCGGCCGCGGACCGCGCGTCGTATCGGGGACCTGTGCGCGTGCCGCGGCCGCGATGGAGAGGAGCGCGAGGAACACGAGCGCGGGTCGGCGCAGCTTCGCCGGTGCGTGCCTAACGTTCAATCGGCTGTCCGGCATCGCGCTCGTCGTTGCGGTGGTTGGCGATCAGTCGCGTGGCGGGAGCGTGTGGGAATCGAACCCACCCAACCCGACGGAGTCGGGTCGCACCAGTTTTGAAGACTGGGGAAGCCACCAGGCCCCATGCGCCCCCTCGCTCACGCGAGGACGATACCCGGGGCTCCATGATCGACGATCGCACCGACCGCGACGGCACCGGGCACGCGCGAAAGATAGTCGGCGAGCGCCGCGGGCGGGACGGCGGCGAGGACGCCGCCCGAGGTCTGCGGGTCGAGCAGGAAGGCTCGCTCGAACTCGGTCGCGCTTCCCCACTCCACCAGGCCGGCGACGAAATCGAGGTTCCGCTCCGCCCCACCGGTGCGCGCGCCCGCGTCCCACGCCTCGCGCGTGCCGGAGAGCAGCGGGATCGCGCGCGGGTCGAGCCGGGCGGTGACGCCGCTCGCGCGAGCGATGTGCGACAGGTGGCCGAGCAGCCCGAAGCCGGTGACGTCGGTCGCGCAGCGAACGCCGAGGTCGACGGCAACGCGGCTCGCGACGTCGTTGAGCGTCGTCATCGAATCGATCATCGCAGCGAGGTGCGCGGTGGAGAGCTTTCCGTTCTTTCCCGCTGTCGCGAGGATGCCGACGCCGAGCGGCTTGGTGAGGACGAGCACATCGCCGGGAGCCGCCGCGGCGTTGGTGAGGATGCGATCGGGATGTACGCGCCCGGTGACGGCGAGCCCGAACTTGACCTCGTCGTCGGTGACCGTGTGGCCGCCGACGACGAGGGCGCCCGCGCGGTGCACGACGTCCTGACTGCCGCGGAGGATCTCGCTGAGCACCTCGATCGGCAGCTTTCCGATCGGGAAGGCAGCGATGTTGAGCGCGGTGAGTGGCTCGCCGCCCATCGCGTAGACGTCCGAGAGCGCGTTGGCGGCGGCGATGCGACCGAAGTCATACGGGTCGTCGACGATCGGCGCGAAGAAGTCCACCGTCTGGTCGAGCGCGAGATCGTCGGACAGCCGAACGATCCCCGCGTCGTCGAAGCTCTCGTGGCCGACGAGAAGACGGGGATCATCGCGCCGCGGAAGCGGCGCCAGCGCGCGCGTCAGGTCACCCGGACCGAGCTTGGACGCTCAACCGGCGCAGCGCGCGAACTGCGTCAGCCGGAAGAGCTGTTCCCGCGAGTTGCTCATCTGTCGGGGTGGTGAGGGAACACCGCGCCGCGGTCGCGGCGCGGTGGATGTGCCTAACGGAGCGCGGCGATCGCCTCGATCTCGACGAGCACGCCACGCGGAAGTCCGGCCGCCTGCACCGTCGAGCGGGCGGGACGCGCCTGGCCGAAGGCCTTCGCGTACACCTCGTTCATGCGCGGGAAGTCGGCCATGTCCGACAGGAAGACGGTGGTCTTCACGACGTCGCCCATGGAGGAGCCTCCCGCCTCGAGAATCGCCCGAAGGTTCGCGAGCACGCGCTCACTCTGCGCGACGACGTCGCCGTCGACGACCTGGCCGGTCGAGGGATCGATCGCGATCTGCCCCGCGGTGAAGAGGAAACCGTTCGCGGCGACGGCCTGCGAGTAGGGGCCGATGGCCGCCGGGGCGCGATCGGTCTGGATGATCTTCGTGTTCACGTCAGCTCCGGGAATGCGTTCGGGGCGGCACGTGCCACCCGAGCGGATTCTACGCGGGGCGCGCGAGGTTGAAAAGGCGTCGCGCGTTGTTCGCCGTGATCTCGGCGAGACGCTCGGCGCCGACCTCACGAACCGTGGCGAGTCGCTCGACGGTGCGCGCGACCCACGCCGGCTCGTTCCGCTTCCCCCGATCCGGCACGGGCGCGAGGTAGGGCGCGTCGGACTCGACGAGCAACCGGTCTTCGGGAACCAGGCGAAGAAGCTCGAGATCGTCCCACTTCCGGAAGGTCACGATTCCGCTGAAGGAAACGCACCACCCCGCCGCGAGACCGATCTCGGCCAGGGCGTGCGAGCCCGTGTAGCAGTGCAGCACGCCGAGGACGCGCGCCTCCCCCGCTTCGCGGATCATCGCCGCGGTGTCGGCTTCGGCCTCGCGCGTGTGGACGACGACGGGCGCGCGCAGCTCGCCGGCGATCGCGAGCTGCGCCGCGAAGGCGGCGCGCTGCTTCTCGCGCGGCGAGTGATCGTAGTGGTAGTCGAGCCCGCACTCGCCCACCGCGACCGCGCCGCGCGCCAGCTCGGCACGAATCGCGTCGCCGTCGCGCGCGAGGTCGAAGTCGGCCGCGTCGTGCGGGTGAACGCCGGCCGTGTGCCAGGCGAAGCCGGGATGCGCCGCGGCGCTCTCGCGAGCGCGCGCGGCCGCGGCGATCGACTCGCCGATACAGACGACGCCCACGGCTCCCGCGGC
>JABFXM010000551.1 GCA_013361745.1 Gemmatimonadaceae bacterium
TCGCGCCAGCGGAGGTCGAAGTCGGCGAGGGTCAGCCCGTACGCGGCGCGGATCGCCTTGTCCATCGAGCCGGTGGACTTCCAGTACTGGAAGAACAGCGTGAGCCCACGGCGCTCGTCGAGCGAGGCGAGCTCGGTGACGGCGCGCTGCGCCAGCGCGTAGCCCTGTCCGGCGCGATCCTCGCCCGCGGTGAAGTAGTCGTCGAGCGAGTCGAGGCTCGGGAGCTGGCGGAGGACGAGCGCATAGCTCGTCGAGAGCACCTCGTCGCGCCCCCATTCCCCCGCCGAGTAGCTCGCGTACCCCTCGTCGAACCAGCGCGGCGGGAGGTCGCCTAACGCTTCGTGCAGCGCGAGATGCGCGAGCTCGTGGCGAAGGGTGACCATCGGGTCGCCGGCACGACCGCCGGCGTCGCGGCCATGGAGCACGATGCGGTGCGACTCCGGAAAGGCGATCGCGGCGCCCCACTCCGGCGCGTCGGGTCCGACCCAGTCGCGGAAGCGGCGCCGGTCGGGCGCGAGCGCGACGAGCACGCGCTGCGTCGGGCGCGGAAGGCCGGGAAAGCTGTCGTCCGCGACCGCGGCGTTCGCCACGCTTCGCGCGAGCCGCTCGTCCTTCGGGTAGTAGACGACGGTGAAGCGGCCGCGGTCGAGGCGGAGAGGAGCGCCGTCCTGGGCGCCGATGCTGGAGGGGAGAACGAACCCGAGGAGCGCGCCGAACAGCGCGCCGAGTCGCGCTACGCGGCGCGCGACGGCTCGCCGCCCTGCTCCACCAGCGTCAGCATTTCGGCGCAGCGTTTCCCCCATGGATTGAACTTGTTCGCGGCGAAGCCGTCGCGCCACGCGGCTCGCGCGGCCTCCCGGTCACCGTTGAACCAGTTCGCGCGCCCGAGCTCGTAGTACGCTTCGATGAGGTTGGGACCGAGGGCGAGCGTCTTCCGGAAGAAGTTCATCGCGTCCTCGAACATCTCGCGCTCCAGATACACCAGGCCGAGATAGAAGTGCGCGTAGAGCGTCGCCTTGCGGTCGTTGTCGAGCCGGATGGCCTTCGACAGATGCTCGATCGCCTCGCCGAAGATTCGCTTCTTGAGGCAGATGTAGCCGACGTTGATGCGCGCGAGCGCGTTCGCGGGCTGCTTCATCAGCACCTTCTGGAAGTTCAGCAGCGCGTCGTCGTACTTCTCCTGGAGCATCTGCGCCCAGCCGAGCAGCGCCTCGCTCTGCGGATCGTTGGGCGAGAGCTCGAGCGCCTTGGTGAGCGCATCCTCCGCGCCCGCGTGGTCGCCGAGCGAGAGCCGGCTCCAGCCCTTCTCGATGAAGGTCGACGCGCCGATGTGGTCGGCGTGCACGACGGGCTTCTCGCCGGTGAACTGCGGCGCCTGCGTCGCCTCGGCCGACGACTTCGGGAGCTGCTTCCAGCGGTCGACGAGCGTCTTGACCTCTTCCTTGAGGGCGGTTAGGTCGGCGATCTGGCTCTCGACGTTCCTGAAGAGCGCGATGATCTCCTGCTTGATCGTCTCGCGCTCCGCGCCACCGAGCGTCGGCACGAGGCGCGCGTTGATCGAGTCATGGAGCGCGCGGAGAGGGTGCTGCCCTGACATCGTCGGCGGTCGGCTCAGGCGCGGGCGGCGGCCGCTTCAGCGGCGCGCTCGAGGACGAGGCGCTCGCTCGTGGTGAGCAGCCGCGCGACGTCGAGGAAGATCACGAGCCGCTGATCGCGGCGCACGACACCGAGGAGATACTCCGCGGCCAGCCCGCGGAAGAGCGCCGGCGGCGGAGCGAGCTTCCCCGCCTCGAGCGGCGCGACGTCGAGCACCGCGTCGACCACGCCGCCGACCCATTCGCCGCCGGCGTTGAAGACGAGGATGCGGGTCTCGGCGGCCGGCGCGGCGGCCGGGAGCTCGAAGCGGCGGCGCAGGTTGATGAGCGGGACGACGCGCCCCTGGTAGTCGATGACGCCGTCGATCCACTCCGGAACGTTAGGCACCGGGGTCGGCGTCTGGTAGCGGAGCACGCGCTCGACGGAATAGATGTCGGCCGCGAAGAGATCCTCGGCGAGCCGGAAGGTGACGATCTTCGAGACCGTCGCCGGCTGGAGCGGGGCGGTCGTAGTGCGCGTGGTGCTCATGCGGTCTCCATGACGTGGCCGGTCAGACATGCGGCGACGAGCGCTTCGGCGTCGAGCACGGTGACGAGCTCCTGGCCGTGATGCGCGACGCCGAGCAGGATGCCGTCAGCGTCGTCGATTCCCGGTGCTTCGCGAACGGTGGCGAGGTCCACCTGAAAGACGTCCTCGACGTCGTCGACGGCGAGGCCGAGCCGGCGGCCGTTGGCACTGACGAGGAGTGCCGCCTGCGCCGCGCCGGCGAGGGGGACGCCGATGACGTGCGCGGGGGAGTACACCGGCGTCAGGCGCCCGCGGAGGTTGAAGGCGCCGAGCATCGCTGCTGGCATCTCGGGGAGATGGTGAATCTCCGGCAGCGACACCGCCTCCTCGACTGCCGCGAGATCGGTGGCGAAGATCTCCGGCCCGATGCGGAACATCAGCAGGTCGGCGACGCCCTCGGCGCTCCGCACGCGCTCGCGCAGCGGGCGCTCGTCGCGGTCCATCTGCTCGCTCTCGTCGAGCTCCGGCGGCGCCATCGCGGCGAGGCGGCGGGCGAGGACGGCGGCGTAATCTTCCGGCGCAGGGGTCAGGGGTCGGGGGTCAGGGGTCGGCGGGGATGCGGGATGCTCGGAGATCGAGGATTCCGCCATCACTGGCCGACCCTGCGCCGGCGACTGGCGAAGCGCGCCAGCGATCTCCACGGGCGAGGAGACCCGGCGCTTCATCTCGACCTCGGGGACGACCGCCGGCGCGACGACGGGCGGCGGCACCGGTGCCGCTTCGGATTTCTTAGCGGGTGCCGTCTGGTCGTTCGCCGACCCCTGACCCCCGACCCCCGACC
>JABFXM010000451.1 GCA_013361745.1 Gemmatimonadaceae bacterium
CGAAGGCGTGAAGGGCGCCGACCGCGACGCCTGCCGCGCCGATCGTCCGCCGCGCGCCGGCGGCGCGCGGCGGGAAGATCGTGACGACGGGCACCCGCACCTCGAGCTCGGTCAGTGGAAGCACGCCGTAGCTGAGCTTCGGCTCGAGCCGCAGCCGCTGCGTCCCGCTCGGATAATGCTCATAGCGCAGAGGCGCGAGCTCGACGTCGAGCGCGTGCCGCTCCGTGGGAAGAACATCCTCCACACGGAGCGGCCGCGAGCCGTCGAGGTTGTAGTAGCTGGTCTGCGCACGGATCGCCGCCGGCATCGCCAACGCCAGCGCGAGCACCATGAGCCGACGACGATTCCGGGCGCGGTGTTGCATCTCAGATCCCCACGTTGATGCGCAGCTGGACGCTGCGCGGCCGGCCGACCGACGCGCCGCTGAAGAACGCTCCCTTCAGGAGATACTTCTTGTCGAAGAGATTGTCGACGTAGAGCTGTGGACGGACGATGCTGCGTCCCACGGTGAACGTATAACCCGCGCTCACGTTCGTGATCGCGCTCCCGGGCACCTTGATCGCGCGGTTGAAGTCGAGGAGCCCGGTGCCGTAGTCGGTGACGTCCGCCGGATCGACGCCGTTCGTCAGGCCCGACCCGTAGATCTCCGTCGCGCTCACGTAGAGCTGATGCGCCGAGTAGACGACGTTCGCGACCGCCGAGAGCCGCTGATCGTGGTCGAGGTCGAAGGCGCCCGTCGGGAGATCGATCGGGAAGAACCCGCCCGTGATCGGCCCGGTGCCCCACGCATGGTTGAGCGCGAGGTTTACATACCCCGACAGCGGCCCGGCCGGCCGCAGCTCGAGGTTCGACTCGATGCCCTCGACGTGCACCCGCGCGATGTTCACCGAGGTCACGATCGCCGAGCCGGGGACGGTGTTGTCGTCGATCCCCGGCGTCGACTCCTTGCGGTACGCCGAGAGCTTCGCGACCGCGCCCGCGAAACCGAAGCGGTGGACCAGCCCCGCCTCATAGAAGTGGTCGCGCTCGGGGAGCGTCGGGATCGGCGTCACGTCGCTGCCGAGCGAGGCACTCGTGATTGCGCGCAGGTCCTCGACGTTGGTCGGGACGAAGAGCCGGCCGTAATAGAGATAGAGAGTCGTGGCCGCGCTCGGGAAGAGATTCAGCCGCACGCGCGGACTCCACTGCGTCTGCGTCCCGGCGAAGGGCGCCTTGTGCGCGTCGTAGCGCACCCCCGTCCGCAGCTCGACGTGCTCGTTCGGCGCGATCGCGCTCTGGATGTACCCGCCGAGGTCGTGACCGCTCAGCCCCGACACCGATGCCGGCCCTGCCGCGCCCGTCGCACTCGTCGCCTGGAAGTTCTCGTGTCCGCGCGTGAACTGCAGCAGCGTTCCGGTCTTGAGCTCGATGCCGTGCCGCGGACGCACCGCCCAGTCGAGCTTCACCCCGCTCGTCGAGAAGCTCCGGTCCTCGCGCAGGTCGTAGCGCGTCGTGTCGGGCGCGAAGACGAATTGCGGGACGTCGCTCGCACCCGGCATGTAGCGGAGGCCGCCCCACCGGTAGAACGCGCCGGCGAAGAGATCGGACGGCGCAGCGGTCTCGCTCGCCGCCATCTCGCCGAACTCGTGATGCCAGCCGAGGTTCGCGAAGCCGTTGAGGTCGCGCTGCCGGTCGTCCGCGAAGTTCCCGCCGGTGGGCTCGAAGGGCACCTCGAACAGCGTGCGCGACGCGTTCAGGTCGAGGGCGACGACGTCGCTCGATCCCGGCGTGTACTGGACCTTGGTGAAGCCGAAGACGTCCTCGCCGTGGTTGTGGAAGTTGATCGGAGCGCGCGTGAGGGTGTCGAAGACCACGGGCTCGCGGCGCATGTCGGTCGTCTGGTGGGCGGAGGAGCCGAAGAGCCCGAAGCGCCCGGCATTGGTGCTCGCGTTGACGCTCTGCCCGTACGTGTTGAACGATCCGCCGTACGTCGACGCGTCGGCGTGGAAGCCGCCGGTGGGAATCTTCGTCGTGATGTTCACCACCGCCGCGTTCTTGTTCCCGTACTCGGCGTCCCACCCGCCGGTCTGGAAGTCGATCTGGTTCACGACTTCGGGGTCGAAGAGCTCGTTGAGGCTCCCCGAGATCCCCGCCGGCACCGGCACACCGTCGACGTAGTACGTGTACTCGGCGTGCTGTCCGCGGATGTGGACCTCGCCCGTCGGGGCACGCGCGGCGCCCGCGATCGACTGCTGCAGGATCTGCGACGTCGTGTTCGTCGGCGCGCCGTGATACTGGTTCTGCTTGAAGGTCTGGTTTCCCGTGCGCGTGTCGACCGCGAGCGGCACCGACGCCGTCACCTCGACGGTGGAGAGGCTCGTCGGCACGGAGACCATGAGGAAGTCGGCGCGCACCGTCTCGCCGTCCGCGCTGCCGATGGTGACGTCGTGCGTCGCCGCGCGGTAGCCGATGAAGTGCGCCGCCACGGTATACGTCCCCGAGTCGAGGCTGTGCACGACGTAGCGGCCGAAATCGTTCGTCGTGGTATTGAAGACGACGCGGCCGTTCTGCGTCACGCTGACCTCGACGCTGCTCAGCGGCTGCCCGCTCGCCGCGTCGGTGACGGTGCCGATGATGTTCCCGGCGGGAAGAGGCAACGCCGCCTCGAGCCGGACTGGAAGAACGAGTACGACGATGGCGAGCGCGGCACCGAGGTGCCGGGCGCTCGAGATGAATGCCGTGCGATGCATGATGGTCCCGTCGATTGTGGTTGTCGCCGGGTTCGCCCGCGCGGAGAATTCCGCCGCCGTCAGGCAGCGAGAACGCGAGGAACCAGTGAGCGTGGAACGGCGCGCGCCGATGGCGCGCGAGCTCAGGCGATGACGGGAGGTGCCCGGGCGCGGATCGCGCCGATGGCGCGCCGCGCGATGTGGGACGGCGCCGCGGCGGGCGGGACGACGCG
>JABFXM010000535.1 GCA_013361745.1 Gemmatimonadaceae bacterium
ACGAGATCATCGACGGCGCCGCGCTCCCGATGGGCCTCACCGCCTACAGCCCGTGCTTCCGCCGTGAGGCGGGCTCGCACGGGAAGGACACGCGCGGGCTCATTCGCGTCCACGAGTTCGACAAGGTGGAGCTGGTGTGGTACGCCCGCCCCGAGGAGAGCGCCGCGCGCCACGAGGAGCTCACGCGCCACGCCGAGCGCGTGCTCCAGCTGCTCGAGCTTCCGTACCGCGTCCTGCTGCTCGCCAGCGGCGACACGGGCTTCGCGAGCGCGAAGACCTACGACCTCGAAGTGTTCGCGCCGGGGATCGGGAAGTGGCTCGAGGTGTCGTCGTGCTCGAACTTCCTCGACTTCCAGGCGCGGCGGGCCAACATCCGTTATCGCCCGGGCGCGGGCGAGAAGCCGCGCTTCGTGCACACCCTGAACGGCTCCGGCGTCGCCTTCCCGCGCACGATCATCGGGCTGCTCGAGCATCACCAGCAGCCCGACGGGACGATCCGCGTGCCCGAGGCGCTGCGCCCGTACCTCGGCGCCGACGTGCTCCGCTAGACCATGTGGCGGCGCTGGCCGGTCGTGCTCGTCGTGGCCGGCCTCGCGCTGCTCGTCGGCTGGTACGTCGTCTACACGCAGAAAGTCGTCGGTGAGCTGCGCCGCGAGGCGAAGCGCTCGGCGCGGATGTACGCGCACGTCTATCGCGGCCTGAACTCCCCCGGCGACACGAACGGCGTCGCCGCGCTCCTCCAGCTCGCGGAGGAGATCCGTCAGGCCGGCGTCCCGCTCATCGTCACGACGACGGACGGCACTCCGACCGCGGCGGCAAACCTGCCTTTCGCCTCGGAGCCGACCGACCCACGCGTACGGCAGTACGTCTCGCGGCTCGACGCGGCGAACGATCCGGTCGTCGTGCGCGGCGTCGGGATGGTGCACTTCGGCAACACGCCGCTCGTGCGCGGGCTCCAGCTCGTGCCTCTGCTGCAGGGCGGGCTGCTCCTCCTTCTCCTCGGCGCCGGACTCTTTGCGCTCCGCGTCCGCGACCGCGCCGAGCGTGAGCGGGTGTTCGCGGGGATGGCGCGCGAATCGGCGCATCAGCTCGGGACGCCGCTGTCCAGCCTCCGTGGCTGGCTCGAGCTGCTCGAGGAGCGCGACGTCGGCGACGGGGCGCGCGAGACGGCGATGCTGATGCGCGCCGATCTCGAGCGGCTCGAGCGAGTCGCGCATCGCTTCGAGCGCATCGGCCGTCCGCCGCGGCGCGAGCAGGTGGACGTCGCCGCGCTCGTGAACAAGCTCGCCGATTACTTCCGTGCCCGCGTGCCCACGCTCGCGCGCGCCGTCTCGATCCGGACGGCTGTGCCGTCCGAGCCGGTGGTGGTCGCCGGCGATCCGGTGCTCCTCGAGTGGGCGCTCGAGGCGCTCGTGAAGAACGCGGTCGACGCGCTCGGCGGACGCGGCGGGACGATCGATCTCTCCGTCGAGCAGCGCGCCGACGGGGTCCGCGTTCGCGTGAGCGACGATGGCCCGGGGATCCCGCGCGAGCTTCGCGGGCAGATCTTCGAGCCGGGCTACAGCACGAAGAAGGGCGGCTGGGGGATCGGCCTTCCGCTGGCGCGGCGCATCGTCCAGGAGTGGCACGGCGGTACGCTCCGCGCGATTCCGGTGGACCGGGGCGCGACGTTCGAGATTATCTTTCGTTGATGCATACGCTCGCCGACGACGCGCTTCTCTCCGGCCTCAATCCATCCCAGCGCGAGGCCGTGCTGCACTTCGAGGGGCCACTCCTCGTTCTCGCGGGCGCCGGCTCCGGGAAGACCCGCGTGCTCACCTCGCGCATCGCGCGGCTCGTCGGACATCAGGGGGTGGACCCGCGCCACATCCTCGCCGTGACCTTCACCAACAAGGCAGCGGGGGAGATGCGGGAGCGTGTCGAGCGACTGCTCGGCGAGGCGCCGGCGGGGATGTGGATCGGCACCTTCCACGCGATCGGCGCGCGGCTGCTCCGCGCCGCGCCGCATCTCGTCGGCCGCGATCGCGCCTTCACCATCTACGACGAGGACGACCAGCTCGCCGTCGTGAAGCGCGTGATGGAACGCCGCTCCATCTCGCCGAAGCAGTACACGGCGAAGGCGATCCACGGGGCGATCTCCAGCGCGAAGAACGCGCTCGTCATGCCGGCCGAGTACGCGCGGCTCGCGAGCGACCCGTTCACGAAGGCCGTCGCGCTGGTCTACGACGATCTCGAGGCGGCATATCGCAACGCGAACGCGGTGGACTTCGACGACCTGCTCGTGCTTCCCGTGCGGATGCTGCGTGAGAATCCAGCGTACCACGAGGAGCTGCGCGCGCGCTTCCAGTTCATCCTCGTCGACGAGTACCAGGACACGAACCACGCGCAGTACCAGTTCGTGAAGCTGCTCGGCAGCGAGCACCAGAACGTCTGCGTCGTCGGTGACGACGACCAGTCGATCTACGGCTGGCGCGGCGCTGACATCCGCAACATCCTCGACTTCGAGAAGGACTTCCCGAGCGCGAAGATCGTGCGCCTCGAGGAGAACTACCGCTCGACGCCGGGAATCCTTCGCGTCGCGAACGCCGTCATCTCGGCGAACACCGAGCGCCGCGGCAAGACGCTTCGCCCGACTCGCGGCGAGGGCGATCCGGTGACCGTGGCAGGCGCGATGGACGATCGCGACGAGGCGGACTTCGTCGTCGAGGAGATCCTCGCCCGCCGCGGAGCGGGGAAGGGACTGCAGCTGCGCGACGTCGCGATCCTCTATCGCACCAACTCGCAGAGCCGCACGATGGAAGAGGCGATGCGGAAGCACGCGCTTCCCTATCGGCTGATCGGCGCGGTGCGGTTCTACGACCGCCGCGAGATCCGCGACCTGTTGGCGTACCTCAATCTCATCGCGAATCCCGCCGACGACGAGGCCTTCCGCCGC
>JABFXM010000603.1 GCA_013361745.1 Gemmatimonadaceae bacterium
CTTCCGATCTAGTCCGCTGCGGTGCCCGCCGGCACCGTCACCCCCTGCGCGGCGGCGTACTTCCGGAACTCCTCGAGCGTCGTTGGCGAGAGGCTCGCGCCCGCCGCGACCGCGTCGGTCGTCGGGTAGCTCGCACCAGCCGCGCCAGCGTGCGCGCTCGCCCAGCGCATGCCGATCGCGCCCTCGCCGATCTCGCCGACCCATCCCGGCATCGAGGGCCGACGCGCCGATCGCACGTCGGGATAGACGCCGCCCCCGCCGTACACCGTGCGTCCCGCATCGGTCTTGCACGAGGGCCGGCCGATCGTGTCCCGCTCCGCGCGCGCGCGGCGATAGTAGTCGTGGCGCGTGATCCCGCGATAGTCGCGCTGGATCACGCGCCCGCAGGGCGTCTTCACGTGGCCGATCACCATCACGAAGATCGAGCCGTCCGGCAGCGGGAACCCCTGCATCAGCAGCGACTTCCCGAACGTCGGCCGCCCCCAGATCAGCGCGCGATCGTGGTCCTGCAGCGCGCCGGCGACGAGCTCCGCCGCGCTCGCCGTCCCGTCGTTGACGAGCGTCACGATCGGGTATCGCCGCTCCGAGCGGAACATCGAGCGCGACACCTTCACCGTCTTCGCGACGTCGGCCTTCCGGCCTTCCGACGTGTACACCACCGCGCCCGAGGGGAGGAACTCCCCGGCGACGTCCGCCGCCTGATCGACGCGGCCCCCCGGGTTGTCGCGCAGGTCGAGCAGGAGGCTGGTCATCCCCGCCTTCTCGAGCCTGCCTAACGCGTCGTGCACGTCGTCCGCGACGTGGTCGTTCTCGAAGGAGGTGATGCGGACGTAGCCGACCCCCGGCTTCACCATGAACGCCGTCGGCACCGCGCTCGCCTCGTTCAGCTTCTCGCGCTTCACCGTGCGCGGCAGCTGCACGACGCTGCCGTCCTCGCGCTCGCGCTCGAAGACGAGCGACGTCGTCGAGCCCTTCGGCCCCGACAGCGCGATGTCCAGCTCGTCGACGCTCGTCGCCTGCACCGCGACGCCGTCGATCGCGATCAGCTCGTCCCCCGGGAGGATGTCCTCGCGCGACGCCTGCGATCCTGGCGTCAGCCCGACCACCACCGGCGCCCCGGCGTAGTACTCGAAGTTGATCCCGACGGGATAGAGCTTGTTCTCCCGCCACGCCTTTTCCTTCGCCGAGTCGAGACGCGCCGCGGTGATGACGTAGGAGTGCGGGTCGGCCGCCTGCACCAGCCCCTCGATCGCCGCCATCAGCAGGACGTGCGTATCGAGGCTGTCGGGATGGTTGATGCGGAGCTGGTTCAGCACCCCGCTCAGCATCTGGAGATCTTCGTAGGTCGTCCGCGGCCGGTAGGCCTTCCCCGTGGGCGTGCTCGCCTGGGCGGGCAGCGGCCTGCCGGTAGGCAGCATCATCGCCGCGGCCATCGCGAGCAGCGCGACGCGACCTGCCGCGCCTCGCGTCCGCCGCCCGGTCACTGCCCCCCTCCCGATGTGCCGGGCTTCTTCGCGAGCTCGGCGGCCCTCTGGTGCGCGAGCGCGACACGCGGGTCGGCCTGCTGCGCGCGGGCCGCGAACGCCTCATACGCCGCCGCTGCGTCGGCGTTCTTCTCGTCGAACTCGAGGATGTAGGCGAGCGCGAAGTACGGCGGCGCGAAGTAGGGCTCGAGCTCGATCGCCTTCCGCAGGTGCGTCTTCGCCTCCTCCGTCTTTCCCTTCATCATGAGGTGCGTGCCGAGCTGGTAGCGCACCGCGACGTCGTTGCTGTCCAGCTCCACCGCCTGCCCGAGCTCCTGGATCGCGGTCGCGCTGTCGCCCACCGCGTCGGCCAGATACGAGAGCTGGAGATGCGCCGGCGCGAACGAGAGATCCTCCGTCAGCGCCTTGCCGTAGGCGTCGCGGGCCGCGGCCGTGTCGCCCTTCATCGCCATCGCGACGCCGATCGCGTACTCGTACATCTGCTTCGACTCGTACGCGCGCACGAGCTTCTTTTCGTCGCGCTTCCGCATGTCGTCGAGCAGCAGCTCGAGCTCGTGCGCCGCGCTGTCGAACTGCGCGAGCTGGAAGAGCGCGAGCGCGCGATCGTAGCGCAGCCCGCGATTCGACCGGTCCTTCACCGCCACCGCCAGCCGGTCGGCTGCCTTCCGCGCGTCGCCGTGCGCGTAGGCGACCATCCCCTCGATGGCCGGGTCGAGCGAAATGTTGATCTCGCTTCCCGGCTCGTCGACCAGCGCGATCCAGAGCCCCTGGAACATCATCGGGTTGCGGCGCAGCGCCATCAGCCGCACCGAGTCGATCTGCTGGACGTCCTTCGCCTCGGTGACGAAGCGCTTTCCCTCCAGATAGTCCCAGAAGCGCTCCGGCCGCTGCCGCTTCCAGAAGGAGACCCAGGACGCATACAGCGGCTCGGGCACCGTCGGGTTGAGCCGGGCGGCCCAGTAGAAGTCGGCGTCGGCGAGATCGGGACGCCCGCGGATGTTCTGCAGCCCGGCCTGATAGTAGGCGAACCAGCTGTTGGTGTCCGCGCCCTCGAAGAGCGGCGGACGCTTCGGGACCTTCTTGTTCTGGGCGGCGAGCGTGCTCGCCGTTAGGCAGAGGGTCGCGACGGCGAGGAGAAGCGCGATGGAACGACGCACGGGTCGGCTCCGCGGCGGGGGGTCCGTGGGAATACGAGCGGTCGGCCCGAGATCATAACGCTTTCGTTAGGCATCCCGCCATGCGTTTTTTTCACCATTTCGCCAGAATCGGCGCAGCGTGGTGGCACGGGGGATGCGTACTCAGCCGTTTGGGAGAACCGGACTTTCGCTCTGGCGCGAGGCCGGCCCCGTACGGTAGCTTGGGAAAGAGAGCTTAGCCGGTACCCTTTGTGCCGGCTGCTGCCGCCGGGAGAACGGCCTGGCGGCACCGCCCCCCGGTATTTGCCGGGGGG
>JABFXM010000003.1 GCA_013361745.1 Gemmatimonadaceae bacterium
GAGAATCCTCTCGCTCGTCGGCGGGGTCGAGAGCACGGACTGGAAGCGCGACGAGATCACGTACACCGCGTCGAGCTGGCCCGCGACGAATGCATCCATGAGCGCGTCGACGAGCGACGACGCATCCGATGCCGATGGGCGATCGCCCAGATCGGTGCGCGTCGTCGCGACCGCGCGTCCGATGTAGCGGAAGAAGCCGACGCCCTTGCGCCCCACCACGTGCAGCTCGACCTCGGTGCCCTCACGCTCGAGGCGCGCGATCGTCGCCCGCGCCTCCTTGATAAGGTTCGCGTTGAACGCGCCCGCGAGGCCGCGGTTGGACGTCAGCACCAGGACCGCCGCTCGACGCACCGTCGCCGGCTGACGTAGGAGCGGGAAGCGCTCGGCGAGCCCCGGCGAGTAGAGGTTCGCGATCGTCTCCGCGATCGCGGTCGCGTACGGACGTGCCGCGAGCACGCGATCGGTCGCGCGCTTCAGCTTCGACGTCGCGACCATCTCCATCGTGCGCGTGATCTTGCGCGTGTTCTCGACGGACTTGATGCGTCCCTTGAGCTCGCGTCCCTTGGCCATGCCGAGTGCGTTCCGTTGAGGGTATGCCTGACGATCCGGCTTACTTCGCCGTCGCGACCTGGGCGTACGCCTCGATCGCCTGGCGCAGCTTCGCCTCGGTGTCCTTCGAGATCGCCTTCTCCTTGCGGATCGACTCGCCGATCTGTGGCCACTGCGTGTTCATGAACTCGTGGAAGCCACGCTCCCACTCGCGCACCTGCGCCACCGGCACGTTGTCGATGAAGCCGTTCGTCACCGCGAAGATGATCATGATCTGGTGCTCGACCGACATCGGCGCGTACTGGCCCTGCTTCAGGATCTCGACCGTGCGCGCGCCGCGCTCGAGCTGGCGCTTCGTCGCCGCGTCGAGGTCGGAGGCGAACGCGGCGAATGCCTCGAGCTCGCGGTACTGCGCGAGGTCGAGCCGCAGACGGCCGGCGACCGCCTTCATCGCCTTGATCTGCGCGGACCCGCCGACGCGAGAAACCGAGATGCCGACGTTCACCGCCGGACGCACGCCCGCGTAGAACAGGTCGGCCTCGAGGAAGATCTGACCGTCCGTGATCGAGATGACGTTGGTCGGGATGTACGCGGAGACGTCACCCGCCTGCGTCTCGATGATCGGGAGGGCGGTGAGCGAGCCGCCCGCCTTGAGGATGTGCTTCCCGTCGATCACCTCGTTGTCCTCGCGCAGCTTCGCCGCGCGCTCGAGGAGACGCGAGTGGAGGTAGAACACGTCGCCCGGGTACGCCTCACGGCCCGGCGGGCGGCGAAGCACGAGGGAGATCTGCCGGTACGCCGCGGCCTGCTTCGAGAGATCGTCGTAGACGCAGAGCGTCGGCTTGCCCTCGTTGTACATGAAGTACTCGGCCATCGCGCAACCGGAGTACGGCGCGATGTACTGCATCGGCGCCGGATCCGAGGCCGACGCGACGACGACGATCGTGTACTCCATCGCGCCCGCCTGCTTCAGCCGCTCCACCACCGACGCGACGGTCGACGCCTTCTGCCCGATCGCGACGTAGACGCAGATGACGCCCTGGCCCTTCTGGTTGATGATCGTGTCGATCGCGATCGCGGTCTTCCCCGTGCCGCGGTCGCCGATGATCAGCTCGCGCTGACCACGGCCGATCGGGATCATCGAGTCGATCGCCTTGATGCCCGTCTGGAGCGGCTCCTTCACCGGCTGGCGGACGATGATGCCGGGCGCCTCGCTCTCGACCTTGCGGGTCTGCGAGGTGCGGATCTCGCCATTGCCGTCGATCGGGCGACCGAGCGCGTCGACCACACGGCCGACGAGCGCCTGACCGACCGGCACCTCGAGCACGCGTCCCGTCCGGCGAACCTCGTCGCCCTCGCGCAGCTGGAGGTAGTCGCCGAGGATGACGGCGCCGATGTTGTCTTCCTCGAGGTTGAGGCAGAGCGCCGTGATCGCCGCCCCCGTCTCGCTCGAGGTAATCTCGAGCATCTCGCCCGCCATCGCCCTGTTCAGGCCATAGATGCGCGCGATCCCGTCCTTCACTTCGAGGACGGTGCCAACCTCTTCGACGTCCAGCGACTGGAGATCAGCGGCCTCGATCTCACGGAGCAGGATGTCCTTGATCTCGCCGGGGCGAAGTGACGTTTCGGAAGCCATGTCGGTGTCAGAAAAAATGCGATCGGCCAAGACCAGCCTATAGCTTGTGAAATTTATCACAAGCTCCCTCCCCTTGCAAGCCGTAGGGTTCGGGCGAGGACTGGCGACGTTTTGCTGCGTCGCGCGCGCGTCGGGTCACGCGGCGGCGGTTTCCGCCGCGAGATTCCTGCCATGCCGTCCAGTGTGCGCGAGTTGAGGGTGTGGCAGGAGGCGGTCGCGACCGCGGGGGAGATCGCGCGGCTCTCCCGCAAGGCGAGCCGGCCGGAAACGCGGACGCTGGTCGACCTCCTCGTCCGCTGCAGCACCGAGGTCGCGCTCGCGGTCGCCCGCGCGCACGTGAAGGACACTCCCGAGGCGCAGCGCGACGCCTTCCGAACGGCGCGCGACAACGCCGCCGCGCTCGAGACCGGGCTCGCGATCGCCCGCCATGCGGAGCTCTTTCCCCTCGCCGCCTGCGCCGACCTCGGCGTGAAGGCGGGTCATGTCTCACGCCTCGTGGCCGGGTATCTCTCCTATCTGGACCGCCTCGTCGAAGCCGACGCGGAAGCTGCGCGCGGGACAGCGGTCACCACGCAACCGTGAATCACGTCGTGCGGCGGCTGCGCCCTCTCCCCTGCCCGAAGCGCTCGAACAGATCGATGGCGCGCAGCCTCGAGAGCGAGGCCGGCTTGGTTCCGACGACGCGCTGGGCAGTGCTCGACAAATGCGACGCGGAGGCGAAGCCCAGCACGCGCGCGACGTCACGGAC